>NZ_JBMDJV010000049.1:0-12963 GCF_057809375.1 Aquitalea sp. FG25 | reverse complement strand
CCATGTACTGTCTGCGGCGGCGCGCCTTGGCCCGGGTTCTCTACGAGGTTTTGTTCGCAGCGCTAAATACCACAGCCTACTTGCCGGTCAGCTGCTGCAAGGCACCAGCATCCAGCAATTGCAGCTGGCCACGGCCCAGGCGAATCCAGCCACGGCGCTCAAACTCCTTCAACTGGCGGCTGATCACCTCGCGCGCGCTGCCCAGCTCGGCAGCCAGCTCCTGGTGGGTGATGCTCAGGGCGTTCTGGCCACGGGCGCGTTGCAACAGGCAGGCGGCCAGGCGCTGGTCGATGCGGCCAAAACTGACTTCCTCGATCAGCAACAGCAAATCGGCAATACGGCTGCCGTAGGCGCGGAACACAAAGTCGCGAAATGCCGCCGAGCTGGCCAATAACTGACGGAAAGCCGGAATCGGCAGCGCCTGGGCGCAGATGGCGGTTTCCGCCACGCCTTCGGCATCGTAATCGGTGCCGCTCATCAGGCAGGCGGTGGTGACAATGCAGGTTTGTCCGTTTTCTACCCGGTACAGGGTGATTTCGCGGCCATTCTCGCCCACTTTCTGCACCCGGATCTGTCCTTCCTGCACAAACAAATAGGCCTGACAGGGGCTGCCTTCGCGAAACAGCACGGTGCCGGCCGGGGCCTGCATGGCGTGACTGTGTGCCAGCAGTTGGGCGCGGCTGGCGTCGTCCAGCCCGTCCAGAATGGCAAAGTCGCGCGTCCAGTCGCTCATGCCGCGCGCTCCGCCAGCAAGCCGCGCTGTTGCAGCTCCTGATACACCCGCAGCGCCACCCAGGCATCGTTGCCAGCATAGGCTTGCTGGGCGGGGCTAAGCGGCAGGCGCGACCAGTTGGTGGTAGACAGCTTTTTCGACTTGCGGAAGTACTGGCCAAACAAGCGCGCCACCGCCTGTACCGCGCCCACGGTGATGCGGGCATCGTCCGAGGGCAGCAAATTGCCCAGATCGATCAGCCCGCCACATTCCACGCCCAAGCGGCTTCTCAGCAGCGCGCGGTCGGACACCAGGTCAAAGCCCACCAGCGCGTGGGCCGGATCGGCCAGCAAGGCCTTGATTTCCTCCGGCAACACGCCCTTCACCACCGGCACCAGCCAGGCGCGCTGGCTGTCCGCCAGCTGGATCAGATGCGGGCCGTCCGACTCCTCGCCCTTGCGGAAGGTGGGTTTGGATTCGGTATCAAAACCCAGCAAGGGTGCAGCCAGCAGTTCCGGCAGGGCGGCGGCCAGCGCTTCCGGATTGTCCAGCATGAAAACCTGGTCCGGTGTCAGTGCCGGAAACAACGGCATGGTCTTGATTTCTTCGCGGGGGATTTGCCGGGTAAGGGACATGGCGGGCCTTGATGACGGGAATGGTGCCGCCCGGCAACAGGCTGGCGGCAAAGCTGCATGATACGGAATCCCCGGCGCTATTTCATCCTGCATGCCCGGCGGATGGCTGGCGGTGGCCTCCCGGCTCAGCGCGCCATCCATGGGCATCACCCAACAAAACATGGCGCCACACTGGTCAGGCCAGGAAATTTCCCGATGAAGACCAGGGAATGAAGAGATCACGCAGCCCGCGTATTGAAGGCGCAATCTGGCACATATCAGCGTCGGCAATCAATCGCGCATCCTCAAACCACGTCGCGCGCCGACACCGCAAGCGGCGGCCCCCTCGCCAGAACCCATCTGGCGCATGACACTACCCAACAGACATCACCGCAACATGATCAGCTTGTTTGACGATTTTAATACCGTGCTGCACGCCGCCTTTGTCGGCTTTATCACCCTGCTGCCGGTGGTGGAGCCGATGCGCTGACCGGGCCTGCGGCCTGAACAGGCCAAACCCCGATCATCCGCAATAAAGCATGACTCAATGGGCTGTCGGCAACAGCCAGTTCATTCAGCAGTGAGAAATGGTTGTTATGACTATCCTCCACCAGCGTCACCTGCAGCCCCCGAGCGCGTGCCGCCTGATGATAGGCCAGCGTCTGATGCCGGAAACCGTCGGTTTCCTTGCCACCGACACTCAACACCAGCTTACCCGCCTGCACCGCCGGAGGCAGGCACAGCAGCGGGCTGAGCCGTGCCGCCTGATCGGGATACAGCCGCAGCCAGTCGTTGACGTAGATGTCACATAGCGGGCGGATGTCATACAGGCCGCTCAGCGCCAATACGCCCTTGATCACATCAGCGGGCAGGCCGTAATCCTGCTGCCAATCCGGGGCAAACAACATGCCCGCCAGGTGTGCGCCGGCGGAACTGCCACCAACATGGATGCGCTGCGGGTCAATACCGTACTGGGCCGCATGCCGGTACAGCCAGGCAATGGCGCTGCGTACTTCGCGCACCGCCTCTGCCAGCGTAGCCTCGGGCAGCAAGGTGTACTCCACCGTAGCCAGCGCAATGCCGTGCTGATGCAACACACTGGCCATGCCGCAGGCGTCCTCCTTGCTTTGCGAATGCCAATAGCCGCCGTGGATGAACACGAACAGCGGCGCAGGTTGCGCACAGGCGGGGAACACGTCCAGCCGCTCGGCCCTGCCCATGCCATAAGACAAATCATACAGGCCAGCCACACCGGCCTTGGCCTGTCTGGCTAATACCGCGTATTCAGCCATGCAGGCGTCAAAATCCGCCACCGAGGCGCGGGCGTTGTACTGCACGGCACGGCTGGCCAGGTCGGAGAAATTCAGGTCGGGCAAGTTCAGGTCGGAAAAATGCAGGTCGATAGCCATATTGGCCTTTCCTGTCGGGCAAACGGGTAAGGAGAGGGGATGCGCTGCCGACAGGTACAAACCGGCAGCGCAGGCTGGCGACGATTAATCCAGATTGAAGAAGCGGCGGGCGTTGCTGCCCAGTAACTGCTGCTGTTGCCCCTCGCTCAATCCGGCATGGCGGATCAAGGAACCCACCTGCTGCTCACCCAGCGGGAAGGGCGAGTCGGAACCCAGCATCACCCGCTCGCTGCCCATGGTGTCCACCAGCAGGCGCAAGGCCGCCGCATCAAAAATGGCGGAGTCGACATAAAAGCGGTCGACATAGCTGGATGGCTTGTTGGGGCAGTCTTCCCGCACGATGTCGCGCTGTTCCCAGGCGTTGTCCACCCGTCCCAGCAGGTAGGCAAAGCTGCCACCACCATGGGCAAAGCAGATTTTCAGGCTGCGCGGCAAGCGCTCGAAGGCACCGGACAGGATGAGCGACAGGATGGCCAGCTGGGTTTCCGCCGGCATGGCCACCAGCCAGGGCAGCATCCATTTTTGCATGCGCTGTTCGCCGCCCATCATGTCCCAGGGGTGCACCAGCACCGGGATGTTTTCTGCCGCACAATGGGCAAGAAAGGTGAGCAGGCCGGCGTTATCCAGGTCCAGCGGGCCAACGTGATTGCCAATCTGCACCCCGACATGGCCACCGTCGCGGGCCCGGCTGGCTTCGCGGCAGGCGGCGTCGATATCCTGCAGCGGCACCTGGGCCAGCACCTTTAGCCGCTTGGGGGCAATGGCGGCCATTTCCAGCGCCCGGTCATTCATCAGTTGCGCCCAGGGCAGCGCGCGTTCGATGGGCGCGTGGTAGCCGAACATCACCGGGGTGGCGCACATGATCTGGATGTCGATGCCCTGCCGGTCCAGAAACTCCAGCCGGCGGGCACCGTCCCATAGCGCGTCATACACCGGGCGAAACGGCCGCTCGCCCAGCATGATCTGCCCCTCGCTCCCGCTGGTATGCAGCCAGGGTGCGCGCTGCGGGTCCAGCCGGGCCGCTTCGGCCTGGCTGATGCGCGGAAAGAAATGTGAGTGAATGTCTATCATGATGCGTCTTTTCTAATGTTGTGCGCGCAGGTGCATGTCATGCCAGGCGGCGTAGTCCTTGCCCGGATGCACCGTGCCGCAATGCTTGCAACGCCGACCTTCCTCTCCGATGGCGTAAAACGCCTGATAGGCCTTGGGCAAATCATCCACCAGGCTCTCCAGTTGTTTGGAGATGTGCCAGATTTCGCTGGCGCACACCGGGCAATACCAGTGCAGGCTGTCATGTGCGCCTTGCGGGCGTGGCTGCTCCACCAGGAAACACAGGCCGGGTTCGGGACGCTGCGGTGAATGAATGACATGGGCAGGCAACAGGAAGACATCGCCCTCGTGCAGCTCAATGCGTTCAAAGCGGCCCCGGTCCCAGATGTTCAGATAGGCATTGCCCTTGAGCTGGTAGAAGATTTCTTCGGTCGGGTTGTCGTGAAAATCGGTGCGGGTATTGGGCCCGCCCACCATGTTGATGATGTAGTTACCGTCCGGCCAGATGGCGGCATTGCACACCGGCGGCTTGAGTTCCGCCTTGTTGCGTTCGGCCCAGTCCAGCAGGTTCAGCGGCAGTCCATATTGCAATTGCATGGTGTTTCTCCTCAAAAAGTGTTGCCGGGCCGTCTACAGCGGCTTGTAGGCAATGGCCTTGATTTCGATGCGCAGGTGCGGATGTGGCAGTTGATGCACGGCCACGGTGGTGCGGGTAGGCCCGCTTTCATCGAAGTACTCGGCGTAAACCGCGTTGTAAGCGGCAAAATCGTTCATATCCACCAGATAGGCGCAGATCTCCACCACATCGGCGAGATTGGCATCCGCCGTGGCCAGGATGTCGCGGATGTTTTCAATCACGCAGCGGGTTTGCACCGCAATGTCCAGCCGGGTAGCGCCCATGGCATCGGCCTGGGCCCCGGCAATGCTGTTGTCGGGCAGGCGCGAGCTGGTGCCGGAGACAAACAGCAGGTCGCCCGCGCGCTTCAGGTGGGGAAAGCGGCCACGCGGCGTGGCCTTGCCGCTGACTACGGTAGCTTGGGTGTTGCTCATGCCGGTTCTCCGGTGGTAAAGGCGCAGCCGCCCAGCCCGGCTACTTCCACGCTGACATGCAGGCCGGGGCGCAGTGCCTCGGCGGCGGTGGCGGCACCGGCCAGAATCAGCGAACCGGCGGGCAGCACGCGCTCCTGCTGATGCAGCAGGCGGGAGATTTCCGCCAGTGCGCGCAGTGGCTGGCCCAGAATGGCGGCGCTGCTGCCGATCTGCACCGGACGGCCATCAAAACGCAGCACCACGCCCAGGTTGTCCAGCAGGCTATCCGGCGCGCAGAGCGGGCCAACCACGTAGCGGGCCGAGGAGCAGTTATCGGCTACCACGTCTTGCAGGCTGAAACGGAAGTCGCGATAACGCGAGTCGATGATTTCCAGCGCCGGGGCCACACCAGCCAGCGCCAGCCCGGCTTCGGCCAGCGACAGGGGACGGTCGATGTCGATGGCGGTGATGAAGGCGATTTCCGGCTCCACCCGTGGGTGGATCAGTTTGGCCAGGTCCAGCCTGCCGCCATCGCTCAGTTGCATGGCATCGGTCAATTCGCCCCAGATCAGCGCATCCACGCCCATCTGAATCATCTTGGCGCGGCTGGTAAAGCCCAGTTTCAGGCCGACCACACGTTCGCCACGCTGCTGGCGCAGGCGGATACCGGCTTGCTGGATACGGTAAGCAGTGGCCAGATCAAACGGCTGCTGCGCACTCAGTTGCGGGGTGGCTTCGTGGCACTGGGTGGCGATATCCAGCTGGACTGCCATTTCCTGAATCAGCGTGCTCATGCGTGCACCTCCTGTTGTTTCAGCAGGTCCAGCGCCACATCAACAATCATGTCCTCCTGCCCGCCCACCATGCGGCGACGGCCCACTTCCAGCAGGATGTCCAGCGTCTTCAGCCCGTATTGCTCTGCCGCCTTTTCCGCATGGCGCAGGAAGCTGGAGTACACCCCGGCATAGCCCAGCGCCAGGGTTTCGCGGTCCACCCGTACCGGACGATCCTGCGTGGGACGCACGATATCGTCTGCCGCATCCATCAGGCGAATCAGGTCGCAGCCGTGGTTCCAGCCCAGACGCTCAGCAGCGGCAATAAACACTTCCAGCGGCGCATTACCCGCCCCGGCGCCTTGTCCGGCCAGCGAGGCATCAATGCGCTGGCAGCCTTCTTCCACCGCCACGATGGAATTGGCCACGCCCAGCGACAGATTGTGATGGGCATGAATGCCGGTGGTGGTGGCCGGGTCCAGCACATCGCGCAGCGCACGGAAACGGTCGCGCACATCCTGCATCAGCAAGGCACCGCCGGAATCCACCACATAAATGCAGGTGGCCCCGTAGCTTTCCATCAGCTTGGCCTGCGCCGCCAAGTGCTGCGGGCTGGTCATGTGCGACATCATCAAAAAGCCGACGGTATCCATGCCCAGCTCGCGGGCGTACTGGATATGTTGTTTGGAGATGTCGGCCTCGGTGCAGTGAGTGGCAATGCGCACCACGCGGGCACCGGCATCGTAGGCATTGCGCAGTGCATGCACGGTGGCAATGCCGGGCAACAGCAGGGTGGCAATCTTGCTGTGGCTGACCGACTCGGCGGCAGCGGCAATCCATTCCACATCGCTGTGTGCGCCAAAGCCGTAGTTGAAGCTGGAGCCTTCCAGCCCGTCGCCGTGCGCCACTTCGATGCTGTCGACGCGGGCTTCGTCCAGCGCGCGGGCAATGGCGCGTACCTGGTCCAGCGAATAGCGGTGACGTACCGCATGCGAGCCGTCACGCAAGGTGACGTCGGAGATATAGAGTTTGTTCATGGCGGGTTTCCTCAGGCTTGCAGCAGTCGGGTGGCCAGGCGTTCACCGCAGGCCATGGCGGCGGACGTCATGATGTCGAGATTGCCGGCATAAGCAGGCAGATAGTGGGCGGCCCCTTCCACTTCGATGAAGATGGATACCTTGAGCCCGCCTTCCGCACCCAGACCGGGATAGGCGGCGGCATCCGCTGCGGGGATGTCTTCAAATTGCACCGCCTGCTTCAGACGGTAACCGGGCACATAGGCCTTTACCTTGGCGGCCATCTGCTCCACTGCAGCGGCAATGGCGGCGCGGTCGGCCGGGCCGGTAAGGCAGAACACGGTGTCGCGCATCATCAGCGGCGGTTCGGCCGGATTGAGGATGATGATGGCCTTGCCCTGGCGCGCACCGCCCACGCTGACAATGGCCTGCGAGGTGGTTTCGGTGAATTCGTCGATATTGGCGCGGGTGCCGGGGCCGGCGGATTTGCTGGCAATCGAGGCGACAATCTCGCCGTACAGCACCGGGGTGACGCTGTTGACCGCCGCTACCATGGGAATAGTGGCCTGGCCGCCGCAGGTGACCATATTGATGTTGGCCGCATCCAGATGTGCTTCCAGATTCACCACCGGCACCACATAGGGGCCGATGGCCGCCGGGGTGAGGTCGATCACCCGCACGCCGTGCTGTTGCAGTACGCGGTTGTGTTCCACATGCGCCCCGGCGGAGGTGGCATCGAACACGATCTTGATATCGGCAAATTCCGGCAGTGCCAGCAGGCCATCCAGCCCCTGATGGGTGGTGGCCAGCCCCAGCCGTTTGGCGCGGGCCAAACCATCCGAGGCGGCGTCGATGCCGACCATGGCCACCAGCTCGATGGCCTCGTCATGCCGTAGCAGCTTGATCATCAGATCACTGCCGATATTGCCGGAGCCAATGATGGCGGCCTTGATGCGTGTGGGTTTCATGCTGCCTCTCCCTGTGTGGTGGCAAAACGGGCAGACACCTGCCCCAGGCCCTGAATGCGGGCGGTGAATACATCGCCGGCGCGTACCGACACCATCGGGCCCAAGGCCCCGGTCAGCACGATATCGCCCGCTTTCAGCGCATCGCCGCGTCGCGCCAGGGTGTCGGCCAGCCAGCAGGCCGCCAGCAGCGGGTTACCCAGACAGGCGGCACCACCGCCCACGCTTTCCGGCTCGCCCTTGCGTTCCAGCACCATGCCGCAGCCCACCACGTCCACTTCGCGCAGCAGTACCGGGCGGCTGCCCAGCACGAACAGGCCGGAGGAGGCATTGTCGGCAATGGTGTCGCTGATGCGGATGTCCCAGCCGGCGATGCGGCTGTCCACCACTTCGATGGCGGGCAGCAGGTAGTCCACCGCGCCAATCAAATCGGCCAGCGTGTGCTTTTCGTGGGGCAGGTCGCGCCCCAGCACCAAGGCAATTTCGGCTTCGACTTTGGGTTGCAGCAGGCGCTGGATGGCGATTTCTTCGCCATCGGCAATGGCCATGTCGGCAAACAGGCGGCCAAAGTCCGGCTGTGCCACGCCCAGCTGCTGCTGCACTGCGCGGGACGTCAGGCCGATCTTGCTGCCTACCAGGCGTCGGCCTTGTGCCAGGGCATGCTGGACATTGAGGGTTTGCACCGCATAGGCGGCATCGACATCCAGCTCGCCCAGCAGGCTGCGCACCGGGGAACAGGGCTGGCCATGCTCGGCCGCCGTACGCAACTGCAAGGCGGCCTCTTGCTGGGCGGGATTGAGGGAATTGCTCACTGCGTTCTCCTGCAAAGATGGGGACAGGACCGGAAGTAGCCCTGCCTCCTTTGTGGAAATGCAGTCCAGTGTATGAGCCGCTGTTTAATGCAAAAAATGAATAATCCGGCTTTTGCTATGCCATAAAGTTATGCCATAGTCAGCCAGACTTGGCTCCCGGAGAGCGTGATGGATGGACAGCCGCTGTTTTCGATCAATGACATGGTGCTTAACCGCCTGAAGCTGCGCCCCTTGCTGGTATTCGATCGGGTGCTGCGTTGCCAGTCCATCGCCCGCGCCGCGCGTGAGCTGAACCTGACGCAGCCGGCGGTTACCAAGGCCATTCGTGAGTTGGAATTACAACTGGACACCGAATTGTTCCGCCGCAGCAACCGTGGGGTATCGCCCACTGAATACGGCCTGCTGCTGGGTGAGCGAGTGAAATCGGTGATTGCCGAGCTGCGCTATCTCACCGATGAGTTGAACACCTTCAAGGGCGGCATCAGCGGCCATGTGGTGGTGGGTACGCAGATTTCTGCCAGTTCCAGCCTGCTGCCGCGCGCCATTTTGCAACTGAAGGCGCAGGCCCCCAAATTGCTGATTACCGTACGCGAAGGGCCGCAGGACTATCTGTTTCCGGCGCTGGCCACCGGCGAACTGGATTTGGTGGTGGGGCGGCTGCCAGATGCCGATGACATCTATACCCGCAAGCTGCCATTGCGCCACCAGCCCTTGTATCGCAACAGCCTGTGCATCGTGGCGGGCAGCCACCACCCCTTGCTGGCCGCCACCGCCTCCGCCCTGCCCGCGCTGCAACACTGGCCCTGGATTGTGCCACCGCCGGATTCACCAGCACGCCGGGTAGCCGAGCAGTTTTTTGCCGACGCCGGGCTGGCCATGCCGGAAAACCTGCTGCAATCACTGTCCTTGCTCACTAATGTCAATCTGCTGGTGGAGTCGGACTGTCTGGGCCTGATGCCCTTGCAAGCGGCACGCCGCTTTGAAACGGTTGGGCTGTTGGCAATCTTGCCGCTGGGAGAGGTGGGCCCGCCTGCCGCAGTGGGTTATTCCGTGCGGCATGACAAGCCACTGACCCCCGCTGCCCGCAAGCTGATCGACTACCTCAAACAGGTGGGCCAGGACATGCAGGTATCCGCCACCCTATAAAAATCCGGCATAGCAAAGCCCGATTTTTTCATTTTCAATCATGGCTTGGCGCTTCCTACACTCGCCTTCACTTGCCCTGCGCTGATGCAAGGTGGGTTTTGAATGGAGAAGAGTGTCATGTCCAATCCCGACATACTGCCGCTATACGTCAACGGCCAGTTCCTCAGCGCGGGTCTTGCTCGCTTTGACAATATCAGCCCGGTGGATGGCCAGCTGATTTGCCAGGTTGCCGAAGCCGGCGAGGCCGAAGTGGCCGCTGCCACCCACGCTGCCGAGCAGGCCCTGCATGGCCCCTGGGGCAGCATGAGCGTCACCGCGCGTACGCAACTGCTGCATAAGGTGGCCGATGGCATCGAGGCGCGCTTTGAGGAATTTGTTGCCGCCGAAGTGGCCGACACCGGCCGTCCGCTACATCTGGCCCGCACGCTGGATGTGCCACGCGCCATTGCCAATTTCCGCACCTTTGCCGACCTGGCCGCCACAGCGGTGAGCGAGAGTTGCGAAACCCCGCAGGCCGATGGCGGCGTGCTGTTCAACTACACCGTACGCAAGCCCTTGGGGGTGGTGGCGGTGATTTCGCCGTGGAACCTGCCGCTATTGCTGCTGACCTGGAAGCTGGGCCCGGCGCTGGCCATGGGCAATACCGTGGTGTGTAAACCCTCGGAAGAAACCCCGTCCTCGGCCACCTTGCTGGCACGGGTGATGCACGATGCCGGCCTGCCGCCCGGGGTGTTCAACCTGGTGCATGGCTTTGGGCCGGGCTCTGCCGGTGAATTCCTCACCCGCCAGCCACAGATCAGCGCGGTGTCCTTTACCGGCGAATCGCGCACTGGCAGCGCCATCATGAAAGCGGTGGCCGACGGGGTGAAGGAAGTCTCGTTTGAACTGGGTGGCAAGAACGCTGCCGTGGTGTTTGCCGATGCCGACTTCGACGCCGCCGTGGAGGGCGTGGCGCGTTCGTCCTTCTTCAATACCGGACAGGTGTGCCTGTGCTCGGAACGGGTTTATGTGGAACGGCCCATTTTCGACCGCTTTGTCGCCGCCCTGAAACAACGCGCCGAAGCGCTGACCATTGGCTATCCGACAGCAGACAACGTCGACCTGGGCCCGCTGGTTTCGCACAAGCACCGGGAAAAGGTGCTGTCCTACTTTGCCCTGGCGCGCGAAGAAGGCGCGCGCGTGGTGACCGGTGGCGAAGTGCCGCACTTTGGCGATGCGCGTGATCAGGGTGCTTATGTGCGCCCCACCATCTGGACCGGCCTGTCCGACCACGCCCGCTGCGTGCGCGAGGAGGTCTTCGGCCCGGTTTGCCACATTGCGCCGTTTGACCGTGACGATGAAGTGCTGCAGCGCATTAACGACAGCCCCTACGGCCTGGCCTGCGCACTGTGGACCACCCGGCTGGACCGCGCACACCGGCTGGCACGGCGCATCCATACCGGCATTGTATGGGTGAATACCTGGTATGCCCGCGATCTGCGCACGCCGTTTGGCGGCAGCAAACTGTCCGGCATGGGACGTGAAGGTGGACGCTACTCGCTGGATTTCTACTCCGATATCAGCAACGTCTGCATCAAGCTGTAATCACCATCCCCGTTGCACCGGATGGCGCTGCCATCCGGTCTGGAGCTCATGCATGCCTACTCCCTTGAATGTTGAGGCCTTGATCGACGAGGCCGGTTTTAGCCGCTATCAATGGCTGATTCTGTTGTTGTGCTTTCTGGTGATGTTTCTGGATGGCTACGATCTGGCCGCTGTGGCCTATATCGTGCCCTCGCTGATGGAACAATGGGGGCTGAGCAAGCCCCAGCTGGGTCAGGCGCTGAGCGCCGCGCTGTTCGGCCTGGCCATCGGAGCCCTGCTGGCCGGGCCGCTGGCCGACCGGCTGGGGCGCAAGCCTGCATTGTTGTGGTCGGTGCTGCTGTTCGGGCTGGGCAGCCTGGTCACCGCCTGGGCCGATTCGCTAAGCACCCTGACCGTTTACCGCTTGCTCACCGGCATCGGCCTGGGCGCCGCCCTGCCCAATACCATTACCCTGCTGTCCGAATACGCGCCCGCCCGACACCGCGCCATGCTGGTCAGTGCCATGCTGTGCGGTTTCCCGCTGGGTGCCGGGGCCGGCGGCCTGTGTGCCGGCTGGTTGCTGCCGCTGTATGGCTGGCCCGCGCTGATGTTGCTGGGCGGCATCGTGCCCTTGCTGCTGTGCCTGCTGCTGGCCTGGAAAATGCCGGAATCAGTGCGCTATCTGGTGGCACGCCAAGCCAGTACCGAGCGTATCCGGCGCATTTTGCAGCGTATTTCGCGTCACCCCGCCTTGGCACAGGCCCAGCGCTTCAGTCTGGGCGAGCAACAAAGCACACCAGCCAACAGCAGTTGGCGCGAAGTCCTGAGCCAGCCCTGGACCATGGGCACGCTGCTGCTATGGCTGTGCTGTTTCATGAGCATGCTGATTTACTACATGGGGGTGAACTGGATGCCCTTGCTGCTGAAAGAAGCCGGTCTGAGCTTGCAGCAGTTTTCGGTCATCAGTGCGCTGTTTCCCATTGGTGGCGGCGTGGGCTCGATTGTGGTGGGCTGGCTGATGGGCCGCCACGAAGCCAACAAGGTACTGGCCGGCACCTATCTGGCGGCAGGCGTACTGGCCTGGGTGGTGGGCAATAGCGTGGGACAGGGCGAACAAGGCTGGTTGCTGGGCGGCCTGGTGTTTTTCATGGGCTTTGCCTCTGGTGGCGGGCAATCGGCACTGTCATCCATGGCGGCCGGTTTTTATCCCACGCAATGCCGTGCCACCGGTGTAGGCAGCATGTTGGGCGTGGGCCGTTTCGGTGCCATCAGCGGGGTGCTGCTGGGGGCCGAGCTGCTACGCCAGCAGATGGCTCCGGGAGTGATTTTCAGCGCGCTGTTTTGGCCTGCCGCCCTCATCACGCTGTGCCTCATGCTGAAATACCGGCATTACCATCGCCAGCCACGCCTGCAGGCCAGCCAGAGCTAAACCTGCGGCAAGGTGAATGTGGGCAAGTGTGCCACCAGGTGGTCCACCAGCATGCGTACTTTGGGCGAGAGCTGACGCTTGTGCGGATACAGCGCCCAGATGCCTTCGTCCGGCTCCTGATAAGCGGTCAGCAGTTCCACCAGCGCACCGCTGTGCAGATGGCGTGCCACGTAGTAATCCGGCAGCTGGACAATGCCCACCCCTTGCAAGGCAGCATGGGTCAGCGCGTGGCCGCTATTGCAGCGCAGGCTGCCCTTCACCCGTAGCAGGCGGCGTTTGCCGCCTTCTTGCAAATGCCAGAAGTCGTTGCTGCCCAGCAGGCAGTTGTGCTGCTCCAGCTCGGACAGGCTGTTGGGCAGGCCATGGCGCTGCAAATAGGCCGGGGCGGCACACACATGCTGGCGGCGGCTGGCCAGCCGCCGCCCCACCACGCTGGATTCGCTCA
>NZ_JBMDJV010000048.1:0-14894 GCF_057809375.1 Aquitalea sp. FG25 | reverse complement strand
TCACGCTGCGCAGCTTGCCGCATTCGGAATGCACACCAAATTTGTTGGTCATGATGAAATCCTTTCAATCAGTAATGGCATAAACCTGTTTCCGTACACTCCCTGGCCTGAGCAAAGGAGTGAACAGCAAAAGGCTGGCTTCAGTTTTCGGTCTCGTAACGTTCTTTGATTTGCCAGACATACACAGGCAAACCCAGCATCAGCAGCAAAATCCCCCACATCACAATCTCGGCACCGGCACCGAACAGTGCCCATACCGCGTACAGAAAGCCCGTGGTGGAAAAGATCAGTGGCGCGGTGAAATCACGCCGGGTGTATTTGCCCTTGTTCATCAACATGATGGCCAGCAGCGCCATCGAGCAAAAGGCATAGGGCAGCAAGGTGGTGGCGGTAGCCAGCAGGATGATGAATTCAAAAATCTTCACCCCGCCCTCTCCGCCTGCATATTTCATCGCCAACAGCACGGTCACCAGGCCACTGGACAGCAACAAACCAAACAGTGGCACCCCGTTGGGGCTGGTCTGGCCAAAGCGCCGTGGGAACAACTTGTCCCTGGCGGCGGCATGGGGTACGTGGGCTTGCATCAGGCTCCAGCCATTGAGCGCGCCAAAGCAGGACACCACCGCGCCCAGCCCCACCACCCAGTAGGCCCAGTCGCCCCACATCAGGCGGGCGGCATCAGCAAACGGGGCTTGCGAGTTGGCCAGCATGGCCGGTGACATCACCCCCATCAGCGACACCGTGGACAGGATGTACAGCACGGTGGCCAGCAAGGTGCCGATGACAGTGGCACGCGGAATGGTCTTGCTGGGGTTGTCTACATCACCGGCGGGGACCGAGGCGGATTCCAGCCCCAGAAACGCCCACAAGGTGAGCGCCATGGTGGCGGAAACCGAACTTAACAAAGGCTTGCCATGCGGGTTGAACACCAGGTTGTCCGGGTTCAGGTAGAAGAAGCCAATAAAGGTGACGGCTGCCAGTGGCACCAGTTTGAGTACGGTAGTCACCACCGCCACCAGGCCGGAGCTGCGTGCGCCCCGGCTGTTAATCCAGGTGACGGTCCAGATCAGGGCGATGGCAAACGCACCGGCCAGCAGGTTGTCATGCCCCAGTTGCGGGAAAAACACCTGCATATAGCTGGTGGCAGCCACCGCCAGGGCGGCATTGCCTGCCCACAAGGCGATCCAGTAACCCCAGGCAATCCAGAAACCGGCAAAGTCGCCAAAGCCGGCATGGATATAAGCGTAAGGGCCACCCTCTTTGGGAATCATGGCGGAAAGCCGGGCAAACACCAGCGCCAGGCAAATGGCACCAGCTGAGGTTATTGCCCAGCCGATCAGGGACATCCCCCCGTAGGGGGCCAGAGAAGCGGGAAGCAGGAATACACCGGAACCGATCATATTGCCCACTACCAGGGCGGTACACATCCACACGCCCAGGGCCGCTTTTTTTACATTGGTCTCGCTCATGGTCTTGTCTCCATCGAGGCCGAAAATCGAAGCTGTTAAAGAACGTGTTCTGTATGAGCTTCACAATATTAGTATTTAATTATTTTGTAAATATGTTATTTACGCATATGTAATTCCATGTCGCGGTTTTGAACATGCACGCGCTATCGTTGGCAGCAGTGCGGCAGCAGACCCAGATCAGCCAGGTCATCTCTATGGTTTAGGTGCTTTGCCAGCGAAGTACCATGTGTTAAATCACAAAAAATGCTGATTAACAGGACAGCGAATTAGCAAATTGACAGCAGTAGAAAAGACAATGCCCGGCACGGGCCGGGCAAGCAGCAGGAAAACAATGGTGCAGAGCGCTTTACAGCTGGCAGGGGCCTACCGGCACAGTCGCCAGCGACCAGTTGGCCCTGGCCCACTGCCACAGCTCGGCGGCACTCTGGCATGCGGCCGGCGGCACATGCCCCAGTCGGCACAACGCCTGCCGTAGTTCGCGGGAGACGGCAGCCCGGTCAATTGCCGGTGCCAGGGTTTGCTTGGAGAGTTTTTCTCCGGCGGCATTCACCAGCAGGGGTAAATGGCAGTAGCCGGGGGTGGGCAGGCCCAGGCTGCGCTGCACATGGATCTGCCGTGGCGTGGACACCAGCAGGTCGGCACCGCGCACGATATCGCTCATCCCCTGCTCGGCATCGTCCACCACCACGGCCAACTGGTAGGCCCAGAAACCATCGGCGCGCAGCAGGACAAAGTCGCCAATGTCACGGGCCAGGTTTTGCTGGTATGGCCCTTGCAGCCGGTCGACAAAAGCCACCGGGGTGTCATCCACCCGCAAGCGCCAGGCATGGCTGTCACGCTGACTGCGACAGCCGCCCCGACACCAGCCGGGATAGACATAGCCATCCACCCCACGCCGGGCCACGCTGGTGATTTCCTTGCGCGAGCAGCTGCAGGGGTAGACATGACCGCTGGCAATCAACTGTTGTAAGGCTGCCTGATACAGATGGTGGCGCTGGCTTTGGTACACCACCTCACCATCCCACTCGAAACCAAAGGCTTCCAGCGTACGCAGAATGTCGTCTGCCGCCCCGGGCATTTCACGCGGCGGGTCCAGATCTTCCATACGCACCCACCACTCACCGCCCCGGCAACGGGCTTCCAGATAGCTGCCGACGGCAGTCATCAGGGAACCGGCATGCAACAGGCCGGTGGGGCTGGGGGCAAAGCGACCACGATAGGGAATGACAGGCATGGCAACAGTTCTGGCAATCAATATGACAATGGGGGGAGCAGCGCTGCGGTATTTGGTGAATAATACCCGAGAGAATCACTCGGAATTATTCCTGTCCGTTCTGTCCCTGCCCGGCTTGCTTGCCGCCACCGTACAGCGTGTGGCAGCAGCGGGCCCGGCCATTTCAGGAGGAAAGCAAAGTGGCCTACGTTGTAACCGATGCCTGCGTCAAATGCAAATACACCGATTGCGTGGATGTCTGCCCGGTGGATTGCTTTCATGAGGGCCCCAACTTTCTCGCCATCGATCCGGTCGAGTGCATAGACTGCACGCTATGCGTGGCCGAATGCCCGGTCTCCGCCATTTATGCCGAAGATGACGTACCGGCTGAACAGCGCGTGTATATCCAGCTGAATGCTGAGCTGTCACAGCGCTGGCCATCCATTACCGCCAGCAAGCCCCCGCTGCCCGACCACGCCGACTGGGCGGAAGTGACAGACAAGCTGCCACACTTGCAACGGGACTGAGGCTAGATGAAGAGGTCGATATCGCCACCAGGCTGGGAGGTGGTTTGCCGGTCCAGCCGCTGGCGGTAGGCCGCTTCTTTGGAGGCCAGGGTGCGGCTGTTCTTGAGCTTGCGCACCATCACCTTGCCATCGCCCGGAAAGAAAAACACCTTGCGGGCAAAGCTGCCCAGCAAGTCCTCGGCCAGCAGGGGAATGCCTTCGCTCTTGAGATAGGCACGGATGAATTCACTGTTCTGCTCGCCGATGTTCACCACCGACATGCCATCCAGCACATTGCCAGCGCCAAACACCTTGGCTTCCAGCCGCTGACGCTGGGCACCCAGTTTCTGCATGTCGGTAATCAGCAGTTCCATGGCATTCACGCCAAAGCGAGCCGGTACACCGGTCTGGCTATGCCAGTCGCTACCCTGTGGCAGTAGAAAATGGTTCATGCCGTGCACACCGGCCGCGCGGTCGATCAGGCAGGCGGCCACGCAAGAACCCAGCAAGGTGGTCAGCATCAGCGGCTGGCGGGTGGCGAAATATTCGCCCGGCAGAATCTTGACGGCATCTATCTGAAACTGGCGGTCAAAATAGCGGCGTTCAGTGGGCTGATCGGTATACGTCACACGCCCTCCTTCCCGTGTGGCAGACGCAGGCAGTCCATCACCTTGTCGGCCAACTGGGATAAGGGATGCACATGCATCACGCCGCCCTGCGCCACCGCTTCACGCGGCATGCCGTACACCACGCAGCTGGCTTCGTCCTGGGCAAAGGTAATGGCTCCGCCCTGGCGCAATTGCAGCATGCCTTGCGCGCCATCCTTGCCCATGCCGGTAAGGATGACGGCCACCGTCTGCGCTGCAGCCAGGCTGGCTACCGACGCAAACATCACATCCACCGCAGGACGATGGCGATTGACTGGCGGGCCCTGATCCAGGCAGATGACAAAGCCCTGCGTTCCCTTTCCCAGCCGCATATGGGAGTGCCCGGGGGCAATATAGGCGGTGCCACGCAGCAGCGGTTCGCCATCTTCGGCCTCCTTTACATGCATGGCACACAGCTTGTCCAGCCGTTTGGCAAAGGACAGGGTGAAGCCTTCCGGCATGTGCTGCACAATCAGCACCGGTGGACAATTGGCCGGCAGCTTGTCGAGAAATTCCTTGATGGCATCGGTGCCACCGGTGGAAGCGCCCACGGCGATGATGGCATTCTGCCGCAGCTGGAGGGGGGCTAGCCGTGGCGGTGCCTGCCCGAGCGTAGCAAACAGGGACGGACGGCGCAGACGGGCGGCCGCCACCATGCGGATCTTGTCGCGGATATCGTCGGCGTAGGACTGCATGGTATTGCTGACATCCAGTGTCGGCTTGGGCAGAAAATCCACCGCGCCCAGTTCCAGCGCACTCAGGGTGGTTTCCGAGCCGCTATGGGTGAGTGAGGAAATCATCAGTACCGGCATGGGACGTAGCCGCATCAGCCGGCGCAAAAATTCCAGCCCGTCCATGCGTGGCATTTCCACATCCAGGGTGATCATGTCCGGGTTGGTTTCGCGAATGCGCTCGCGCGCAACGATGGGATCGGACGCGGTGGCCACCACTTCCATATCCGGCGCTTCGTTGATGATGCTGGTCAGCAGGCTGCGAATCAGCGCCGAATCATCCACCACCACGATTCTGATTTTACGGCTGCTGCGCGTGTTCATTTCATCCTCGCACCGTAGGGTTGACCAGGCGATAAGCGGTCCGGCCACAGGACTGGAAGGCATCGCTCAGGTGCTGGATGTTTTCGGAATGCCCCAGGAACAGCAGGCCATCCGGCTGCAGGCAAGCGGCAAAATGTTGCAGGATGGCCGCCTGGGTAGGCTTATCGAAATAGATCAGTACATTGCGACAGAAAATCACGTCAAAACGCCCCATGTCCGGCCACTCGGCAGCAACCAGATTGAACTGGTAGAACGACAGCTGTTCGCGGACTTCCCTGCGAATGCGCACCTTGCCGGCATTGCGGCCGACACCACGCAGGAAGTAGCGCTTGAGCTGGATGTCGTCCAGTGCCTTGGCCCGTTCGGCATCGTAAATGCCGTCGGCAGCATGGCTGAGCACCCGGGTGTCGATATCCGAGGCCACCAGCTCCAGCCGCTGCAGCTTAAGCTGCGGCAGCGCCAGCAGGGTCATGGCGATCGAATAGGCTTCTTCACCGGTGGAAACCGCAGCACTCCACACCCGGTACACCCGCTCCAGCCCCGCGCGCTCCATGGCATGCAGCCGCAGCAGGTCAAAATGGTGGGGTTCGCGGAAGAATGCCGTCAGATTGGTAGTCAGTGCGTTGACAAAGTGCTGCCATTCCGGCTCATCCACGGCACTATCCAGCAAATCCAGATAATCGCAAAACTGGCGCATTCCCAGCTGGCGTACGCGCTTTACCAGCCGTGAATAGGCCATATGGCTCTTGCTGTCATTCAGCGCAATGCCCACACGCTGATACAGCATCTGCCGCAGGCGGCGGAAATCTGCCGCCGTGAACTTGATATCGCGTTCAGCGCTCATCGGGCCTGGCCGCAGCCATCAGAATTCTTCCCACTCATCGTCATGCGCTAACGGGCCGGGCAAGGTCTTGATACGCTCGGTACTCAGCGGCAGGTGCGCCGCCACCGGCCTCACCTGCTGCCCGTTATGATTGGCCAGCCGCGCTGCCGGTGCCGACTCGCGATGCGACAAGCGGGGTGTGGTCTGGCGAGCCGTGGCAGCGTCCAGCCGGAAGATGGATACCGCATCCAGCAGATGGCGCGCTTGTTCTTCCAGCGATTCAGCCGCAGCAGCGGCTTCCTCGACCAGTGCGGCGTTCTTCTGGGTGTTTTCATCCATCTGGGTAACCGCCAGATTGACCTGCTCGATGCCGGAGCTTTGTTCGATGGAAGCAGCCGAGATATCACTCATGATGTCGGCCACCCGACGGATGGAGCTGACGATTTCTTCCATGGTGCGCCCGGCCTCATCCACCAGCCGGCTGCCGGATTCCACCTTGTTCACCGAATTGCCGATCAGCAGCTTGATTTCCTTGGCCGCAGCGGCAGAACGCTGGGCCAGATTGCGTACTTCGCTGGCCACCACGGCAAAACCACGGCCCTGCTCGCCGGCACGGGCCGCTTCCACGGCGGCATTGAGTGCCAGGATATTGGTCTGGAAGGCAATGCCATCAATCACACTGATGATGTCGACAATCTTCTTGGCACTGTCGTTGATCTCGTTCATGGTGGACACCACATTGCCCACCACTTGGCCACCCCGTGCGGCAATGTCGGATGCCCCGATGGCCAGGGTATTGGCTTTCTTGGAATTCTCAGCATTCTGCCGAACGGTGCTGGTAATTTCCTCCATGCTGGAGGCGGTTTCCTCCAGGCTGGCTGCCTGCTGCTCGGTACGGCCAGACAGATTGCTATTGCCCGCCGCAATTTCCTGGGCTGCGGTATTGATGGCACCGGTGGCTTCCTGGATGTTGCCAACAATGCTGCGCAGCCGTTCCACCGTGGCGTTGGTATCTGTTTTTAGCTGGCCCAGCATGCCTTCGTAATCGTTCTTGATGGTGCGGGTCAGGTCGCCCTGGGCCAGCCCGCCCAGCACCGTGGCGATATCGTCCAGCGCCTGGCTGGTCACGCCCAGCAGCTGGTTCACACCCTCGGACAGCACGCGGAAGAAGCCGGTTTTTCCCTCCAGCACCAGCCGCGAGCCATAGTCGCCACGCGCAGCGGCATTGACGATGGCTTCCACTTCCTGCTCGATCAGCACTTCACTGGTACGGTCTTTCCACTCCACCACCGTACCCAGACGTTCGCCCTCGCCACCGAATACCGGATTGGCGGTGAGCGAGAAATGTCGTCCGCCCACAACGATGTCAGCCTTGTAAGTGGCACGCAGATTGGCCAGCAGATCGCGCTGGTGCGCCGGGTTGCGGTGGAATATGTCCATATTGCTGCCCAACACATGACGGGCGCTGAAATTGGGCAGTGCCTTGCGCAGGTCGGCTTCTGCTACCGACAGCATGTCGATCACGCTGTGGTTGAGGTAGATGATGTTGCGGTCATTATCGGCAATCATCACATTGGTGGTGACGTTGTCCAGCGCACTGCGAATGCGGGCGTTTTCGGCAGCAATCTTGCGTTCTTCCTCGATACGCTGCTGTTCGGCGGCCTGCTGTGCCAGCTCGGCGGTGCGGTCTATCCACTCCACGCCGTAGCCCAGACGGTTGCCACTACGACCGTTGATGGGGGTGAGAATCAGGTTGAAAGTACGACCGCCGACATGGATGGTGCCATGGTGCGGATTGCGCAATTGTTGCATCAGGCCGCGTTGATGGCCGGGATTGCGGTGGAACTGGTCGATATTGCTGGCCAGCAGGTTGCGGGCGGAAAACTGCGGCAGGTCGCGGCGAATATCGCTTTCTGCCTGAGAAAACATATTAATGACCGACTGGTTGGCATACACCACATTGAAGTCGGCATCGGCAATCATCATATTGGTGGCGGCGTTATCCAAGGCATTACGCACGCGAATGTTTTCCACCGCCTTGTCTGCGGCCTGCCGCATATAGGCAAACAGGCTGCTATTGTCATTAGCCGCCACTTTCAGTTCGGTGGTGACCTCCCCGGCAGCCAGCTCCTGCATCAGCTTGACCGCATCTGCAGGTTCGCCGCCAATCTGCCGTAGCAGCGAGCGGCTGATCAGCCAGCCAGCAAGGATGGCAATCAGCACCGATGCTGCCATCAAGCCATTGAGCAGGATGCCGGCACTGTTGGCGCGCGCCAGCGTACCTTCGGCTACCTGCTTGGCCAGTCCTTCCTCAAAATCCACGTAATTGTTGATCGCCTTGATGTAGTCGATCTGGGTGGGGCGCAAGGTTTGCAACAAGTAATTCTTGGCGTCCTCGTCCTGCCCGGCAGTCATTTGCTGACGAAAATGCTGCAGCTGCTGACGGTAGCCAGCATCCTGCGCCTTTACCTTGTCGAACAATGCCTGCCCTGCTGGCGGCACGCCGTTGGCAAGCCGACTCATCTGCGCCGAGATCTGGCTCAGTGCATCGTCAATCTGCTTGTACTGATCCCCCAGCACGGCGGGGTCCTTGGACAGCAGCAGGGTGCGCGAGGCGCGTGCCGTGAGGTTGACATCGTCCACCACCTTATTGGCCTCGGATGCCCTGGGGACGTGGACGTTGGCAATTTCGTCAATGTCATCACGCAGAGTGTGTATCTGTGCAATGGCCACCGCCATGGCAGCGATGATCACAGCAACCAGCAGGCCGAAACCCAGCAGCAAACGGTGTATTACTTTCAGATTGTTCATATTTCGTCTCTCCCAGACACCCTGTCGGTCTCAGCCTCGGTCCGTCACGTCAACCAGCGCCATCTCCGCACTACT
The DNA here is from genome assembly GCF_057809375.1 of Aquitalea sp. FG25. Taxonomy (NCBI): domain Bacteria; kingdom Pseudomonadati; phylum Pseudomonadota; class Betaproteobacteria; order Neisseriales; family Chromobacteriaceae; genus Aquitalea; species Aquitalea sp. FG25. Next base: position 6,295 of record NZ_JBMDJV010000048.1, on the reverse strand, counting down.
CATCAAGCGTTCAATATCCACAATAATCACCATGCGCTCACCCTTGGTTCCCAGCCCATCGATATAGGTGGTTTCCACCACGGAGCCGAACTCCGGCGGGTCGCGCAGCTCGTCTTCGGCCAGCTGAATCACATCCGACACGCCATCCACCACCATGCCCACCGTGCGTTGGAAGATGTTGAGGATGATCACCACGGTAAAGGCGTCGTATACCGGTTCACCCAAACCAAACTTGATGCGCATGTCGACAATCGGCACGATGCTGCCACGCAGATTGACCACGCCCTTGATAAAGGCTGGCGCATTGGCTATGCGCGTTACCGCCTCGTAACCACGGATTTCCTGTACCTTGAGAATATCGATCCCGTATTCCTCCTGCCCCAGGGTAAACACCAGCAGTTCGCGCACTGCCTTGCTTTGCCCATGGTGGTACTCCAGCTGTTCTGTCATCGGCTTTGCCTTCCTCTAGGCCACATCACCCACCGCCTGACGCATGGCTGCCGGTGGCGGGCGCTGCTTGTGGCGGGCAATCACGGAGATATCCAGAATCAGCGCCACACGGCCATCGCCCATGATGGTGGCGCCGGAAATACCCTCGACCTTGCGATAATTGGTTTCCAGATTTTTGACTACAAACTGCTGCTGGCCGATCAGCTCATCCACCAGCAAGGCCAGTTGCTGCCCGCCGGCTTCCACAATCACCAGAATGGCGCGGGTCGGGTCTACGCTGGCCGCATCGGTACGGCCAAAAAAGCTGGCTAGCGACACAATGGGCAGATACTGCCCACGCACATTCACCAGCTGTCCCTTGCCGACCACGGTTTTCAGGTCCTGCGCCTGCGGCTGCAGCGATTCCAGCACAAAGCTGAGCGGGATAACGTAGATGTCAGTGCCGATTCCCACTGACATGCCATCCATGATGGCCAAGGTCAGCGGCAGACGGATGCTGATGGTGGTGCCAAAATCCTGCATGGAATCAATGTCGATGCGCCCGCCCATGCTCTGGATATTGCGCTTGACCACATCCATCCCCACCCCACGGCCAGAAACATCGGTCACTTCTGCAGCGGTGGAAAAACCGGCTTCAAAAATCAGGCCCCACACTTCACTGTCACTCAGGCTGTCCGGCACCGGCATGCCACGCTCGCGCGCCTTGGCAAGAATGCGCTCACGGTTAAGCCCGGCACCGTCATCCGTCACTTCAATCGCAATACTGCCGCCCTGATGGAAGGCACGCAGCGTCAAGCGGCCCACGGCCGACTTGCCCTTAGCCTGCCGCACTTCGGGCGACTCGATGCCATGATCCAGGCTATTGCGCACCAGGTGGGTCAGCGGGTCGGCCAGTTTTTCGATAAAGCCCTTGTCCAGCTCGGTATTCTCACCCGCCATTTTCAGTTCGATCTGCTTGCCCAGTTTGCTGGCAAGGTCGCGTACCACGCGCGGAAAGCGATTGAAGACAAAGGAGATGGGAGTCATGCGAATGGACATCACCGCTTCCTGCAATTCGCGCGCATTGCGCTGCATGGCGGTAATGCCGCTGAGCAGGCGGGCATTCTGTACCGCATCCAGCGACTGACTGGATTGCACCAACATGGACTGCGTAATCACCAGTTCACCCACCAGGTTCAACAGCAGATCAACCTTGTCGATATTTACCCGGATGGAATTTTCCGCCGCAGGAGCAGCCCGCTCGGCGCGCGGGGACGCGGGCTGGCTGGCCGCGACTGGCACGGCAGCCGTATCAGGCTGCGATGGCGCTGGCTCGGATAGCAGCGGGGCAAACAGGCCAAAGCCCTCTTCTTCATGCAGCATCTCAACGGCAGCAGATGCTGCCGGCAACGGTTCGAACAAGCCGAAGCCTTCGTCTGCACTGAGGGAGGCGGCTACGGTTGACGTGGTTTCCAGCGGCGCAAACAGGCCGAAACCATCATCCTCAAAGACAACGTCCTGGGCGCTCTTGCCTGCCTCCGCCTCCGGACTGGATGACAGAAAAAGACCGAAGTCCCCTTCATCCTGCTGCCCATGGTCAACCGTGATGTGGAAATGCGCGGGCGCAATGGAGAAGGCAAGCGATTCGCTTAGCTCCTCTGCCTGCAGTGTCGAAGTGAAAACCAGCACCCAGGGCTGTAACTGCTCGCTGCTACCTGACTGGAGCACCGTCATCTCGCCCAGTGCGGCCAGCGACTGCAACAATGCCTCGTAATCCACCCCGGGCAGGTGGTCCAGTTCCACATACAGGGTATGGCGGGAAACCAGGTCGGCCGGTTTAGCTGCCATGGCCGTTGTCACTGCGTCAGCGGCGAGCTGGTTGCCACCATCCACCAGCATGGCCAGCCGCCGCTCCACATCGGCAACACTGCCAGGATCAACCGCAGTTGCGCCTCGATGCGCGGCCAGCATGCCGGACAACACATCCTTGGATTGCAGGCAGGCATCCACCATTTCGCTGGTCAGCATCATGCTGCCCTTGCGCACCTTGTCCAGCAGGTTTTCCAGAATGTGGGTCAGTTCGGCCAGATCGGCAAAACCAAAGGTGGCGGCGCCCCCCTTGATGGAGTGGGCAGCCCGAAAGATGGCATTGAGGTCTTCGCTGTCCGGCAAGGCAAGATCAACTGCCAGCAACACAGACTCCATGGTGGCCAGATGCTCGTCGGTTTCATCAAAAAACACCTGATGAAACTGCGACATATCGATTGACACGATGCTTCCCCCTGCTTCACAAGCCTGAGCGGTCAGGCCTGGTGTCGGACTGCACTCCAGCCGGCAATCGGCACATGAGTGCCAATCATTCAGCCCACCAGCCGCTTTACCACATCCAGCAGCTTTTGCGGATCGAAGGGCTTGACCAGCCATCCGGTTGCACCGGCCGCACGGCCAAGCGATTTCATCTGATCACTCGATTCGGTGGTAAGCATCAGGATGGGGGTGGCACCGTAAGGTGGTAGCTTGCGCAAGGCACGAATGAGATTGAGCCCATCCATGCCCGGCATGTTCTGATCGGTAAGAATCAGGTCGAAGCGGTCTGCCTGAGCGCGCGCCAGCCCGCCATTGCCATCCACCGCCTCCACTACTTCGTAGCCTGCACTTTTCAGGGTAAAAGTCACCATCTGGCGGATGGATGCCGAATCATCAACTGTCAGTACTTTCTTTGGCATGTTGTTCCCACTTTAACTTTTGTTCACGCTCAAAACAGATCAATGCTGCCGCTTTCCATATGGCCTTGCGCCACGGGATTGCTGGACAGGGTTTCCCGCAACGCGGACAAGCGGGCGAAGACACGCTGCTCCCACTGAGCTTGCTCCTGCTCCCGGGGCTGGCTGCGGCTTAGCTCCATCATTTCTTCTATGCCATACAAACGCTTGCCAACATGGGCAATCAACTGCGACACCATGTCCTGAAACTGCAATGAGCGCACGGCATCCCCCACGTGATCGGACAGCAGACCCACGCCATGGCGCAGCTGCGCCACCGACTCGGCCATCAGCGCATCCATGTCGCGCATGCGTGACGAGGTTTCATCCAGCCGCTGCTTGGCCTGCAAGGTAAACATCATGTCCTGTGAGGCCAACTGATTGATCAAGCCTTCGGCATCGGTAACAGAACCGTTCACCCGATTGATCAAATCACGAATCTGCTCGCTGAACGATCCAGTCCGCGCCGACAAATGCCGCACTTCATCCGCGACAACGGCAAAACCCCGCCCCACCTCCCCCGCCCGGGCGGCTTCGATAGCGGCATTGAGCGCCAGCATATTGGTTTGATTGGTAATCGAATGAATCTCATCCAGCAGGCGGATCACATCCTGCATCTCCCGCCCCATAGACTCCATCTGTTCAACCAGCAACATTGCCAGCCGGCTGTTTTCGACAGTCTTGTCGACAAAATTGGCCATTGCATTGGCAATCTCGGCCACAAAACCGGTAAATGAAATGGCATGCGCATCCATGCCAAGCTCGCCACGTGCCAGTGATTCAGCCAGTTGCAACTGCGCAGCAGCCTCATGAGATAAGCCAGAAAAACTGTTGGCCAGAGTCAGGACCGCATCCTGAATCAGGGTCTGCACCCGTGCAACCTCATCCTTGGACTGGGAAATCTGGTCGTGGATGAAGTCAACACACTCAGGGCGGGATACCACGGTGACAGCGCTGGTCTGATCCGAAGCAGGCTCTTGCTGATCGCTCACCCGATCCTCCTTTGCTAGCCACAAGATATAAACCACGCATAGCTGGCCAAGACTGAACACAACGGCCAAAGGCCAATACACACTGCCCCATCCGGCAAGCGCCAGCCATGTCAACCCCGACACAATGCAGAAACCACATCCTGCCAACCGTTGTTGCCGATATGAAAACCCCATGTCCCCCCCGGCCTGTCCAGATGTTGACAATGTACTAACTTCTTCATCTGACAATCCGTCTGGTAAATCAAGGAGGAAATGATGCAAAACATGCAAATGGCTTAAGTGGCAGTCTTAAAATAATTATTTAAAGAAAGGCAGATCGCACCGATGCCTGATCACTTACGTCATTTCTCATGCAATGCTTATTTGATGGTAAACATCTTGTTGAAGCAGGCAATCTCCAACACCTGCAATACGGTATCGCGGCAATTTACCAGCGACATCGCCTTCTTCTGGCTGGTTGCCCTTTCCTTCAGCAGCAACAGCATGCCCAGCGCCGAGCTGTCCAGGAAAGGAACCTGGTCAAAGTCAACCTGGATCTCCTGCACTGCCGGATTTTCCAGCAGCTCCTGACTGGAGAGTCGAAAATCCTTGTGCAGATTGAAATCAAACTGCCCCACCAGCATCAGCGTACCGACATGACCTTCTACTTTTACAACTGGTTTCATTGCTTACCCCCTTGTTCATCTTGCTTAGCGACAGCCCCCATCCCGTGGCAGGGGAGACTCAATTCAAAATAGGCACCACCTTCGGGGCGATCACCACCCACCACCGAACCGGCCAGCTCCTCGGCCACCTTCTTCACAATCGACAGCCCAAGGCCGGTGCCACCAGGCCGGGTGGTGAAAAACGGCTCGAACAAACGAGCCGGATCTGCACCATTCAAACCAACACCATCATCTTCAACGCGGAAATGTACCTGTTCGCCCTGCAGGCTCACCAGCAATCCAATCCGTCCGCCTTCCGGCGAAAAGTGCATGGCATTTTCCAGCAGATTAACCAAGGCTCCCTGCAAAGCCTTGCGATCGCCCATTACCGTTATGGCAGAAGGGAGCAACTTATTGCAATCCCAAATCATGCCGCGCTCATGGCATTGTGGAATCAGTACCGCAGCAACATCCTCCACCAGCACATCCACGTCCAGCACTTCAAGCGCACTGGTTTGGCCACGCACAAAGCCCAGCATGTTCTGAATCAAGCCCTCCAGCGCCTTCATGCGCGCCAGGCTCTTGTCGACAAATTTGGCCCGATCTTCCGGCCGCAAACCTTCCTGCTTCAGATTGGCTGTATATAGCATGGCCGTTGCCAGCGGCGTACGCAGCTGATGGGCCAGCGACGCTGCCATGCCGCCCATTGCCGCCAGCTTCTGCTGATGCGCCAGCTCAACAGTCAGATGATGCAGGCGGCTGACATCATGCAGCAATACAATGCGCCCCCCGGAAGCCGGCAAGTCCTGATACTGCAAGGCCAGCCGACGTTCTGCCTGCGGCCCCGGCAGGGTGTAGGTTCCATCCAGCTCGGAATGCGACCAGCCTGCCATCACCCCATTCCAATTCAACCCGCCATGCGCGCCCTGCAACAGCAAACGGGCAGCTGGATTTTCTGCCACCACAGCACCATCGGCAGACAATTGCACAACCCCGGCCGGCAAGGCCTCCAGCAGCATGCCTAGACGTTCGGCCAATTCGGCATTTTCGTCACGCTGCTTTCGCAATTGATTGTTAGCCTCGTCCAACTGGGCATTTAGCACATTGACCTGTACTTCAAGCTGACGATAAGCATCAATCAACTGACTGGAGACTGTATTGAACTGCTCGAACGCCGCCTCAAGCATCTCCTGGTCTTTCAAATTTGATGCTGTCTTGGCCATGTTTTGCGTCTTATTTGTAAAAAGGACTTAAACAGTATGATAATGACTAAGTCTGAGCCAAGCCAACTTAAAGTCTGATCTTAACCAAGACAGTTTTTAAAGAAAGCTGGGAAAATGCATAACTGGCGTATACAACGGGAGTAATACGCCATAACAACGAACCGAGGCTGCGGAGGTTTCTGTGTCAGAGCTTCTTAAAAAAATCGATGCCAGAACAAAACTGGCGGGGACCAACAAGCTGGAAA
>NZ_JBMDJV010000047.1:0-16146 GCF_057809375.1 Aquitalea sp. FG25 | reverse complement strand
CCACAGCATTGTCGTGGCAGTTCCCGCGCCGACTCATGCTGGGTACCAAGCGATGAGCCTTCAAAAAATCCTGCCAGTCGTAACTACTGAACTGACTTCCCTGATCCGAATGCACCAGCACTTCCTGCTTGGGCTGAGGTCGCAATACCGCCATCAACAGGGCATTCAGCACCGGCTCTCTATCGATACGTGACTGCATCGACCAGCCGGTCTGGACTCCTCCATCTATGGCACACACTCATTACGTCGGACCAAGGCAACACTGATCTACAAGAAGACCAAAAATCTGCGTGCTGTACAAATCTTACTTGGCCACACCAAGCTGGAAAGTACGGTTCGGTATTTGGGCATCGAAGTCGATGATGCTCTGGAAATTTTAGAGCAGATTGAAATCTAGGTAGCTGCCAACACTACCCTCATCGGCTAAAGCGGTCGGTGAGTCCCTCAAAGAAACATGGCCGGTTCTGCCGACCAACTGACGACGCACCAAGCTGATCAGAAAACGCTCGGCCATCCCAGATGCTGGGACTTGGTATTTGCTGACAGTTCAATAAATGAATCATGGCGCGATTTGTGCTTTCAGTGTGGCTATCCGTATCATCAACAGCGAGTGTGGCTGAAACAGATCGCCATCTACGACGGCACGAGGAAGCATGATGCAACAGTCAATTACGCTTGAAACGGCAGGCGGCTTGTTACAGAGCTTGGGGACTGCACAATTCACCAGCCGGTTGTGGCAGTGGCTGCATGAGGTCGTCGACCCCAGCTCCTACCACATGACAGCGCTGCGCTTTCGCCGTGGCAGTCAGCAGGCGGTGGTGGAGCAGTTGGATGTGCTGTTTTTTGCCGGAGAGGCCGACCCGAACGAAACGCAACTGGCCTTGTCGCTGTACCAGCGGGATATGGAGTGGAAGCAGGACCGCCAGTTGTTGCAGTTCATCGAACAAGTGCAGGACCCACAACTGGTGTTATCCCGTAACGATATTTACCCGGCTACCGCATATGGACGCATGATTGCCCAGAGTCCCTTGGGTGAGGAGTGCAGCCTGCTGGGCTGTGAAACCGACTATGTGTATTTATTGTCGATCTTTCGCAACCGACATGCGCCTTCCTTTACGCTTGGCGAGCTTAATCGCCTGCGGCAGACCTGCCATTTCCTTATTCCCTTGCTGGCCCGGCATGCTCAGTTGAGCGCGCCTTGCATCACACCATCGCAGGATATGCTGTTGCAGTACTTCGACCGCTGCCTGCAATTGGCCGGTACGCAGTTATCCGGTCGCGAACGGCTGATTTGTCACGCCATGCTGCAAGGTTGGTCGGTTCCGCAGATTGCTCAGCATGTTTCCATCAGCCAGTGCAGTGTCCGCACTTATATCGAGCGTGCGCTGACCAAAATCGGCGTGGCAAACAAGGCCGAGTTGTTTGCCTGGTGCGTGACGGTAGAGCAGCGTCACCGCCAGTGTGCGGCTTTGTCCTGAAATCCGAGGACAGACAGCCGGTACGCCTCCCGCCATGATCATTTCCAGTTGCACACCGTTTTGCAGAGGGCTGCAATAGCCCGCTGATTCAAGACTGTGTGCTGGTCATGTATCAGGAGGCAGGCATGCAGTATCCCGAAAAAATCTATTACAACGGCAGCATCCATACTGGCGACGATTTCAGCACCATGCACAGTGCGCTTGCCATTGGTGGCGGCAAAGTCATGGCGCTGGGTCAGGATCATGCAGTCCGCGCACTGGCCGGGTGCGATACCCAACTGATTGATTTGGCAGGCAAGCAGATTATTCCGGCCTTTGTCGATGGCCATGCCCATCCGCTGGAAGGCCAGCAAATGGTCGGGGATATCGACTTGAGCCGGGCTGGCACTGCAGAGGGCGTGCTGGCGCTGATTCGCGAAGCGGCGATCGCGCAAAGTGCAGAACCCTGGGTGTTTCTCGGTGGTATTGATTTAAGCGTTTTTGGCAGCTATCCGACACGTCAGCAACTGGATGCCGCCCTGTCTGACCGCCCCTTGTTGCTGCTGGGGCATGACGTACACAGCGGCTGTCTGAATACCGTTGGCCTGGCGGCGGCTGGTATCGGCCCGGAAACACCAGACCCCAAAGGCGGCATCCACGAGCGGGAGCCGGGCAGCCGGCAGCCCAGTGGCGTGGTACACGAGGCGGCACTGTATCGACTATTCGGGCTGATTCCACAACTGGGCCCCGCCCGCTATCCGCAGTCGCTGGCCAAGGCTATTGCCATGGCGCATCGCCTGGGCATCACCGGCTGGTTCGATGCCCGCGTGGATGAAGGCTTGCTGCAAGCCTATGCCGCCGCACGTGATGCCGGCACGCTCAAACTGCATGTCAGCGCCGGCCTGCTGGCTACGCCACGCCATGATCCGGCGAGCCAGATTGCCCGTTTTCAGGCATGGAAAGCGCGTTACGAAGGCGACACCCTGCATGTGCATACGGTGAAGATCTTCATTGACGGGGTCACCGAGTCACGCACTGCGGCACTGCTGGAGCCGTATCCCGGCACGCAGGAGCATGGCCTGGCGCTGTGGGAGCAGGACGCCCTGAATCAGATAGTTGCCCTGGCCGATGCCGCCGGTTTCGACCTGCACTTTCACACCCTGGCCGACCGCGCCGTGCGCATGGCACTGGATGCCCTGGAATGGGCGGCTAAATGCAATGGCCCGCGAGACCGACGCGCACAGCTAGCGCATTTGCAATTGGTGCATCCGGATGACATGGCGCGTTTCACGCCATTGGGGGCCATTGCCAGTGTGCAGGCCTTGTGGACGGCAGCAGCACCAGAACTGCAAGCGCTCTACAAGGAGATACTTGGCCCTGAGCGCGCGGCGCAAAGCTATCCGCTGCGCAGCCTGCGCAATGCAGGCGCGATGCTGGCTGGCGGTTCTGACTGGCCGGTTTCCACCATGGACCCGCTGGCCATCATGCAGACCGGCGTCACCCACCAGCCCCTTGATCACCCATCAGCCCAGCCCTGGAACCCGGACGAGCGGCTGGACCTGCAAGTGATGCTGCAAGCCCATACCCTGAATGCCAGCCATGCGCTGCGTTTTGACAACTGTCGGGGCTTGCTTCCCAGCCATGAGGCCAACTTCCTGATACTGGATGCCAGTCTTTTTGACCGGCCAATCCACCAACTGCACCAGACACAGGTGCTTTACACGGTATTCCGTGGTGAAACCGTGTATTGCGCCCCCCAGGTTTGACAGCACAGTCCCTGCCTGACTCTTGTTTGTTCACATCACACCGCCAATAGAGCGGTATCACTACAAAGGCTGAGAAATGAAGAAACTGATTCCTACCTGTTGTGCGCTTGCCCTGCTGGGCAGTGTGTCTGGCCATGCGGCAGCGGATGCCGGTCAGGTCGATGTTTACAACTGGGGCAATAGTCTGGCCAAGGCCACTAATGCCAACTTCCTCAAGCAGACTGGCATCAAGGTGCGCTATCAGGAGTTCGATAGTAACGACACCTTGATGAGCAAATTGCTGGTAGGCAATTCTGGCTACGATGTTGTTGTGCCGTCGGATGCCTACTTTGGACGCCAGTTGCAGGCCGGGCTGTTTCGCAAGCTGGATAAAAGCAAGATTCCCAATTTGGCCAAGCTTGATCCGGTGCTGATGAAGATTCTGGAAACCAGTGACCCCGGTAATCAATATGGTGTTCCGCTGAACTGGGGGACGGATGGCATCGGCATCAATCGACAAAAAGTGGAGGCGGTACTGGGCAAGGGAGTGCCGCTCAATACCTGGGACATGTTGTTTGACCCCAAATACATGGCCAAGCTGTCAAAGTGCGGCGTGTCGGTGCTGGATTCGCCAGTGGACATGTTTGGCATGGGGCTGTACTACCTGAAAAAGAATCCGCTGAGTACCAATCCGGCGGATTACCAGGAAGTATTCAAGTTGCTGAAAACCATCCGGCCTTATATCGGCCAGTTCAATTCCAGCAGCTATGCTCCCGATTTGGCCAGTGGCGATATCTGCATGGCCTTTGGTTACTCCGGCGATGTCAACACCGCCCGCATGGCAGCCCTGGCCGCGAAGAAGCCTTACACCATCCAATACATCCTGCCCAAGGAAGGCAGCGTGATCTGGTTTGATGTGATGGCTGTGCCCAAAACCGCGCCCAATCCGGACGCTGCCATGAAGTGGATCAACCACGTCATTTCACCCAATGAAGCAGCAGCGCTGAGCAACGAAACCTTTTACCCCAGCGCGGTGTCGGCAGCTAAAGCGTTTATCAAGCCTGAAGTGCTGTCCGACCCTACTGTTTACCCCAGTGCAGCGGAAATGAAAAAGCTGTTTACCGTGCGTGCCTTGCCCACCGAGATCATGCGACTGGAAACACGCTTGTGGCAGGAACTGAAAACCCACTAAACACCATCAGCCTAGCCATTCGGGGTAAACATCATGCAATTGAAACTGATCGCCATGGCCATCATGGCCCTGCCTGTGGCCGCACAGGCAGGTGGAGATGCAAGCGCAGTCTTGCTGCAAAAACTGGATGCGCTGGAGCAGCAGGTCAAAGCACTGCAGCAAAGCAATGCCCAGATTCCTGCGCTCCAGCAACAGGTACAAAACCTGCAGCAGCAATTGGGCAGCAACAACACTGCGCCTGGCAATACCAATACGACGGCGGCAGCCGAGTCTGAAGAGCCAGAAACACTGCAGCAAACCGTCAACAGCCTCAAGATCAAGGTGGACTCACTGAGTGAAGCGGCGCAAACCGGGCCGATTGCCGGGCTGAGCGTAACTGGCTTTGTTGACCCCATGTTCCTGTACAACCGTAACAGCAATTCCGCCGGTTTCCACTTTCTCAACAAGAACGGGGCTTACAACTACTACGACAGCAATCTGGGTGATGTTTACCTGGATATCAAGAAAACCTTTGGCGTAGGCCCGGAAGCGCCCAGCGTGGAGTTGGTCATCCAGCCGGACAGGGGTAGCGGGGCCAGCTTCAGTAGCGAAGGCGGCGGCCTGACCAACAGCATTTTCAACCAGGCCAATGTCAATCTGCCGCTCAGTGCCACTGGCACCCTGCAACTGGGCCTGCTGCCCAGCCTGGCCGGCTATGAGCCCAATCCGGCCAATCTGACCCAGACACTCACCCACAACCTGCTGTTTGACTTCAGTGAGCCCGCGTCCTATCTGGGTATGAACTACAAGCTGTTTACCAATAACTACCAGACGCTGTGGCAGTTGATGGTGGCCAATGAGCAGCTCAAATCGGCAGGGGCGGTGGTGAATGAACAAAACGGGCGCTCTGGCAGCAACAGCACCCCGACGCTGGCCGGACGCGTGGACTACCAGTACAGCACCTCGCTGGACCTGGGTTTCTCCGCCAATATTGGGCGTCAGACCATCTACACACCATCCAGTTGCAGCAGTGGTTTTGGCTATCAATGTAATCTGGCTTCGCCTTTTGGCCGCTACTTCTATGCCGAGGCGGATCTGACTTATACCTGGTCTGACATCCAGTACAACGCCCAGCTTGATTATGGCCAGCAAGCGCATGCCGCCTGGAATGGCGGCATGGCACAGTGGTACGGTTTTTCCTTGCTGGCAGGTAAAAAGTGGAATACCGACTGGCTGGGCAAGGTGGGAACCGTCGTCCGTGTGGACTACCTCAACAACAGTCGTAATGGTGGCGGTGGCAGCGGCATCATTTACGGCTTGAGCGGAAATACGGCCAGCATCAATCCCACCAGCGGTTGGGGCGTGGATCAGCAATGCCTGAATGCCTCAAGCAATAATGGCATGGATTGCAAAGGGACCAACCGCAGTGATATTGCACTGGATCTGTTGTTTTATCCGGCAGATAAAATGACAGTGAAAGTGGAATATCGTCATGACTTTGCCAGCAATGCGGTATTCCAGCGTAACGATGGCAGCCTGTCTCGCAATAACGATATTCTGGCCACTCAGTTCATTTACGCATTCTAAGCATGTCACCAAAACAGCAGCTCGCCGTGGCGAGCTGCTGTTTTGTCTAGTCCATCCGATAAATAGCAATCTCCACCTGATCGGCAGCCGGATAATGTACGGTACCGACAAACACCTGCTGATTCACCCAGACATGCGGCCCGGGCCCGGTCTGTATCTCCGGTTGACAGCGACAGTGATACAGGTGGGCAGGAACCGGCCACACGCCGGAGGACTCCAGCGCCGCGCCCTCGGGGGAAAGATGCAGGTATCCCCGGTTGTGGATCACCATGACCGTGCCATCGTCCAGCCGGATTGCATAGCGCGCATCCATGATGCCCACGCCATCGCTTCCCTGAACATAATTGTCAAAGCCACCCGGTAACACCGTGCCATGAATATCATCTGGCCCTTGGACTACACCGCCTGTGATTGGGTACAAAGAACGAAGTCCATCCGTATCGCTACTGACTGATATTGCGGGGCCAATATTCACCGAAAGGTTTAGCCATAGATGTAGGGATGGGTGTGCAATAGATTTCATCAGGCAACTCCAGTCATGACCGGTATCAGAAACACAAGAGCTTACTCTCGGTACCCGACTTCAGCTGTCATCAAATCTACCGACAGGAATGTGCCTTCATTGTCATGTTCTGTGGAGTCGACGCCCCCCCCTGCATTGCTGCAACGGTAGCCCACGCGACTGCCCCGATTTACACCTGCGCGGTCAATGTCGCCACCAAAATCAGCGCAAGCGGTATGCCAAGATGGCGTGCCACGAGAAGTACCCGGCGGCTATCGGCGCGGTCAGCCCTGCCCTGGATGGCTATCTGCATGGTTTGCAGCGGTTCTGACTCTTTCCCCCGGATACGGATCGGTGCAAGCAAAGCGGCCAGATAAACAGCCCGGACATCGTGCGGACATCCGGGCTGGGCCAGTGGTGAGATGCCGGTTTATTTACGGAATTCTGCTTCTACCCCGGCGTGCAACAGCTCCTTGATGTTTTGGGCACTCTGGGTGCCGTTATATTCAAAGTCGAATTGCGTACCGCCCGAGCCACTGTTCTTGATGGTAAAGCGCACCCCGCTGAGGATGAAAAAGCCAAAACCAGCGGCCAATGCAGTGCCCACGCGCAGGCTGCCGGACAGGAAAGTGAGGGGGCCATTTACTGCTTTAAGCTGATTATCCCAGTCCACTTCGGTAATCAAATCCAATTGGGCAGTGGCGGCAAGTCCGTCACCCAGCGGCTCAATTGCATTGGCCAGGCTGATCAGTTCGGCATGAGAGTTGCACAGGGCCTGGTGGCTGGAGACCAGCGTCTGATAAGCCTGGGCGGAGACTTTTTGCGGCGGACGACCTGGGGTGACATCCCATTTGCCGTTGGGCAGCAGGGTTACCGTGCAATTGAATTGCTTGAAGTCGGACAGTTCCACGGTAGCAGCCTGGCTGGATACATCGGTCCATTGTGCCAGGGAGTTGTAATCGAAGGAGCCGGTGCTGATATAGAAGGAAAACTTCGGCTCCAGGGTGCGGGTTACGCCCGGTGCCGGCGACCAGGTCATGCCAATAAAGCCGGCCGCCGATTGAATGCCGAAACTCATATTGGAAAACCAGCTGTTTTCTTCGTTGCCGGGTTTGTCAAAATTATTGCTGGTGATCTGAATAGTGCCGTCCTTGGTGGAGGCGCCGGTTTGTTTCATGGTCGGCCCTTTTTTGGGCGGCACCGTTTCCTGATAATTGGCTTGAAAAGCCTGGTTAATCTCGGCATTCAATGAAACGTTGGAAGAAATCTGCACATCCAGGCCAACGGCTTGGTTGCTGGCACCCGAACCTACACGATATTGCAGCGGGATGCCGAAATTATTCAAGCTCTGCGAATTACTATCGATTGTCAGGCAGGCGCTGGAGTTGGCAAATACTGCCGGGTCGGCTTCCATGGCTTGTGGCGGCTTCAGGAACAACCAGAAATTTTGGGTATCGGCCGATTTATTGATTACATAAATATTGTAAGTCTGTGCCATTTGTAATTTCTCCAAAATGAATGATGTGCTGAATTATCAGCACATCAAGTATACAAATCGGGAGAATGGCTTTCAGCATCACATCCGCATCATCTTGGTATCAGATAAAGATCAAATCGGTAGCAATATATTACGGCCAATTTGTTACTCTATTTTATTGTTTCAGGCGGACAAATTACTCCAGGCAGGTAAACAGGCTGTCAACTTCCACATCCAGGGCCAAGGCCAGGTTCTTGGCGGTGCGGTAGCGCACTGGAGAACCCAATTCGGCACGTTTGATCGAGGCGGTGGAGACCGGACAGCGACAGTTGCTAGCATGCCTTGCCAGGTCATCCTGGCTGAAGCATTTGTTTTTGCGCAATTTTTTCAGACGCAGTGGATCAAGCAGTACTTTCCCGTCATCAATAAGCAACTTGGACATAAAGCCCCCGACAGTAATGTGGCCAGATAGCAAAGCATGCAGAGGTTGCCGCCGACTGGATCAGTCTGTTACCGGTAACGGCAAGGCGGCGCCCCAGCGTGATGCCGCCTTGTCGGGTTTCGCTTGTTACAAGGGCTGGCTGGCCTCTGTGGCCGATATCGCCGGGCGGATCAGCCAGGCAATCAGCACGGTCAGCGCAATAATGATGGCAGCCAGCACCCACAACACGCCGTGAAAGGCCTGGTCATAGCCCTTGATCAGAATGCTCTGCAACTGGCTGGCCGCTAGCGAAGCGGGAACTGTCAGATTGCCTGCCGCAGCATCATTGATCCAGTTGCGTATTTGTTCTGTATCGCTGCTCAAGGCTGTAAGCGTGCCGTGCACGGCATCGCCCAGCAGCGTCGCCAGTAGCGAACCGTACAGTGCTACCGCCACGGCCTCACTGCCCAGGCGGAAGGTATTGAGCAAACCGGCGGCCATGCCCGCCTTCTCCGCCGGTACCATCTTCAGCGCCATGCCATCCACCAGGCCTGCGGACAATCCCATGCCGCAGCCCAGCAGCAGCATGGGCAAGGCCAGTTGCCACCCGTTGCTGGACGGATTGCTGACAGCGGCCAGCAAGCAGATGCCCAGCAGCAAGCTGAGCAGGCTGGCGTTCAGCACGTGGTTGGCCGATACACCATGCGCCACCAGCTTGCCGGCCAGTAGCGGGCAGACCAGCATGGGCATGGTCAGCAGCAACATGGTGAGTCCGGTGTGGGTGGGGGGCAATTGCAGCACCCCGGCCAGATAGCTGGGCAGATAGGTAAGCAGGGTGACAAAGCCGAAGGATGCCGCGACGGTGACCAGTGCCATGCCGACAAAGCGCTGATTGCTGAGCAAGGACAGATCGAGCATGGGGTTGGGGTGACGCTTTTCCTGGCGGATGAACAGCACCAGCAGGGTCACGGCCAGCACCAGCAGGGCAAGAATGCCCGCACTGCTCCAGCCCCATTGCGAGCTTTGCACGATAGCCGTCATCAGGGCGAGCAGCATCAGGATGAACAGGCCGGCACCTGCGGTATCAAACTGCAGGCGCTGGCCAATATTGGGCAGGTCGCGCGGAATCAAGGAGCTGCCCAGCAAGACCAGCAGCAGGGCAAGGGTGTGGCACCAGAAAATGGTACGCCAGCTGAAATGCTCCAGGATCAGCCCGGACAGGGTGGGGCCCAGGCTCACGCCCAATCCGGCGACGGTGCCGAACAGGGCAAAGGCGCGCAAGCGGGCCGCTCCGTCAAAGCGGGTGGACAGAATGGCAATGCCGCAGGAAAACACCGCCGCCGCACCAATACCCGCCAGTGCTCGCGACAGATCCAGCAGCATGGGGCTGTCTGCCAGTGCCGACAGCAAGGAGGCCAGCGCATACAGCACCGCGCCCAGGCTGAAGCAGGTTTTGCGGCCAAAGTTATCCGCCACCGCGCCCCAGGACAGGGTGAAGCAGGCAAAGGTCAGGTTGAAGGCATTCACCACCCATTGCAGGCTGGTCAGCGGGGCGTGGATGTCCCGGCCAATGGCCGGCAATGCAAGGGCGGTGCCGGAAATGGAACTGGGCACGACAAAGATGGCCAGCAGAATGACTGCCAGCAGTCCTGTGTCTGCAATGGATTGCTTCATGGTAATTCTCGTTTCCTGTTAGCTAAGGATGGGTCCGCAGACCGGCAGGGTTGAGGGTCTGCGCAGAATGGTGCCGTGGGTCCATGGCACATTGGCGGCGGGCAGCGCCAGTTGCAGGTCTGGCATGCGCTGCAGCAGTATTTCCAGCACAGTGGTGATTTCCATGCGCGCCAGCGCTGCTCCCATGCAGTGATGCATGCCATAGCCGAACTGCAAATGCTTGGCGGCATTGCGTTGCGGATCAATCAGCAGGGGGTCGGCAAACACCTCGGGGTCGCGATTGGCGGCAAAGACATCGGCGTACACCACGCTGCCGGCGGGGATGACACCAAAGCTGCCATCGACATCTTCACTGGCGATGCGCGGAAAGGTTGAGGTGGTGCCCAGTGGAATCAGCCGCAGCAGCTCTTCCACCATGGCGGGGATGGTTTCGGGCTGCTCGCGCAGCGACTGCCATAACGATGGTGCAGCCAGCAGGGCATAGACCACCTTGCACAGCACGGTCAGGATGTTCTGGTCCCCCCCGATCAGGATGCCCAGCAGAATGCCCACCAGCTCCTCATCGTTCAGTGGCGGCGCGCTTTCGTCCCGCGCGTCGACAAAGCGACGGATCAGTCCATCGGCTGCAGCGGGACGACGCCCGGTGACCAGGTCCATCAGGTAGTGGTATACCTGCCAGAACTGGCGCAACAACTCCGGCACATCATGCGGATCGGCAATCTGTACGGTATGGGTCAACGGCCGGTAGTAACTGCGATCCGCCAGCGGAATACCCAGCAAGCGGCAATCCACTTCTGATGGAATCGACTCCAGCACCAGGCCCAGCAAGTCGACCGGGCCCGTCTGAGATTGCAGGGCATCCAGCCTGGCGTGGGTGGCCTGCGCCACCGCATGGCGCAGTGTCGCTACCCCGGCAGCGCTGAAATCTTTCACCACCACCTTGCGCAAGCGCGCATGACTGGCGCCATCGTTGTTGAGTAACAGTTCGTTGGGGGTGATGGTGGGCAGAAAGCTGGGCCCGTCCTCGGTATTGCAGGGCCGCCGCACCAGGCGGGTATCGGTCAGCGCTTGCTGCACTTGCTGGTAGCGGGTCAGGTGATAGGCGACATGGCCGCTGGGCAGGATGATACGGGCCATGCCGTTGGCCGGACTGCTGGCGTGGTATACCGGTGTGGCATCCAGATGAGGGATGTCGCTTACCCGTACCGGTGCCAGGGCGGAGACAGGGGCGTTCATGATGCGGCCAGCTCCATGCTTTCCCGCAAGGCCACCCGGCTGATGCTTTCCAGCTCCCGCAGTGCCTGGACATTATCCAGGAACAACAGGGTTTGCCAGCCCAGACTGGCTGCCGCTTCGACATTCTCGTCCACATCATCGATCAGCAGGCAGTCGGCGGGTTCGACAGCCGCCCTCTGTGCCGCAAGGGCAAAAAAACGGGGGTCGGGTTTGCGGCAGCCTTCCTTGCATGAGTCCACCACCAGATCGACCACGCTATCCAGCTGCAGCATGGAACGCCAGTGGGGCTCCCACTCCAGCACATTATTGGTAAGGATGCCCACTTGGTAGCCTGCGGCCTTCAACTGATGCAGCGCCTGCACCATGGCCTGATTGGGCTGGACGCCAGCAAACCACTGCGCACCGAATTCGCGCAGCCGGGCGCGGGACAAATCAATCTCGGGGTGGCGCATGCGCAAGGCGTTTTCCAGCCGTCTCCCCCACTCTGCCTCGCTGATGACGGCATTTTCCACCGGGGCCAGCATGGGCAGTTTCATGTCAGCGGCCACATCACGCATGGCTTGCTGCAATACCACCGGGGCGAGGCCGGTTTTGTGCTGGTATTGCTGGAACAATGCGGGAATGGGCGGCGACAGCACGCCGCCGAAATCAAACCAGATCATTTTCGGAGTACGCATTTCTTCACACCCCTGCAGTCTGTGTTTGTGTCAGCGTGAGCGGCTCGGTCAGGCGCACACCGGAGCTACCGGCCAGTGCGGACAGTTCCAGCGAAGCGGTAGCGATCGCCTGGCCGTCCTGTTCGATCAGCAAGGACATCAGCACCGTTTCCTGATCGTCGGCCAGGCAGACGGCATCACTGGTCAGGCGGCAAGTGGTGCCAAGGCCAAACTCGCCAAAACGGGTGAAACGTACCTGGCAGCGCGACAGCAAGACTTCCTCCGGATTGATGCCCTGGTAGCGATTGGCCGCGATCAGCGCGGTCTGGCGGAAAGCTTCCAGCAACAACATGCCGGGAATGTGGTCGAGCGGATGGTCGAAGATGCCGGCATTGCCCTGATCGACAATCACCGGAACGGTCAGTGCGCCATCCTGCTCCTGAATATTGCTGCCCACCACGACATTGCCCGCATAAGCCCGGCCCACCAGCGAGGGCTGGGCAGGTGCCGGCAGCTGAATCTGCGGGTCTGGATGGGCGATGACTTTATGCATGGCCTTGGCCCGCATGCGGTTCCAGCTGGCCCCATCCATCCAGCGGATGCCCATGCGCTTGTGCGCGGCCGCCTCCCCCTGGATCAGCAAGCTCATGTCCAGCGTGACGCCAGAGCGCACGCCGTTGCGCACATATTCATCCACCACCTTCACATCCACCAGCGCCGTGGCCGGGCAATCGCGCATCACCAGCGCGGAGCGTTGCAGCAGCCGGGTATCGCTATCCAGATAGATAAACTTGTCCTGGATGCTGACATCCAGAAAGGCGTGCGAGACATAAATGGAGGCCTGGCGGAACACCTCGAGCAGCAGCAACATGTCATAGTGTGACTGCGGGTGGGTGTGATCACTGAAATAGCGGTGCGCACGTGGTAACTGCGCACTGCACTGGAAATGCAGATCACTGCAGCCTACCCCACCGGTCAGGAATACTTCGCTGACTGCTGCACGGTGCACCATATGACGCGGAACGGTGCTTTCGTAAGCCAGGCCCGGCGATGCCTGGCCAAGATCAATCTTCATCGATCAACTCCTGCTCTTGTAAGTGCATTAGATCTTGCGGCTAGCACTATCATCATGCGCATATGGTTTGACACTTATCGAAGGTTCGAATATCTTCGAACCAGTGCTTTATAGAGCAGGGTTTTGTATATGTCAAATGAATTTTTCGGAGAGGAATGAATGCCAGATGAGCAAGGGCACCCTGAGCGGGATGAGATTGAATTGGGTAAAGTATTGATGGCACTGGCAGACCCGACACGTCGCCGAGTGGTCAAGGCGCTGCTGGAAGATGTGGAGTTTGCCGAGCGGCATTGCACTTCCTTTGGCTTGCAACTGAGCAAGGCCACGCGTTCACACCACTTTCGCATCCTGCGCGAGGCAGGTCTGATCCGTCAGGTGGATCGCGGTAACAGCCGTATGGCCCAGTTGCGCCGTCAGGATATCGAACAACGCTTTCCCGGCTTACTCGGGCTTATCCTGCAAGAAGCAGAAAAGGATGTCGCTCCATAAAGTGCTGTCCGCCATGCCGCAAAGCTTGCTATTGGTGAGTGGCGTCAATGTAAAGCCGTGTGGTTTTCTTAATAAAAACCACCGTATACAAGGTATGGGAAGCAATGCTTTTTTTGATTGCTGTGACCCCAACAGCAGAAGAACCAGCATTCCGTCTTTAAGTGCATGACATTCGCTGAATACCTTGCTAGCGGGGCGAGACCGGCGAACTTGGGTTTGGCGTAGAGCGGGTGGTCGGTCAGCACGGTTTTATTCTATTCAAGCATGCCGACGGGTGGCACTGCGGCGGTTTTAAGATGAAGGGGGATAGGCCCCCTTCTGTTTGGCTGGATGTCGGACAAAGCGGAAATTTGTCGCTCTTAATGCGATGGTCTGGTATGTGTCAGTAACCGGTCAGCGGGCTCTAGTCCGCGCTAGGGGACCACTGAGGTAGTCAACGAGTGTGTACTTTCGACCCTGAGCTGTTATTCGCCGTCATAACTGGGAATTGGCTGAAGCGGCCATTAGTTTGGATCGAAGTGCCTCAGCTGCCGCCTTAGTAATTGAAGTCAACGGACAACGGGTAAGCACAGTCAAGCCGCCCTGTAGATTAGGGGTTGTTATACGGGCACAGTTATGACAAAGTGCTTATGAAACATAGCGTTGATCTTGATGATTCTTATCATCAAGATCAATTGATATTACGGGCACCAATGACCGTATAGCCACTATTATACATCTTAAAGCATATGCCTCATAAACAAGAAGCCCTACGTCTGATCGAAGATTGCCTGAAAGAATTAGAGTCCCAGAAAGGTTCAGTTTTATCGGGCGTCCAAAAGCTGGCGCGTGCAGCTGGAATAATGGAGCGTTTTGATGTAGCTGCCTGGTGTGCAATTCAATTAGGTGATCAGAAGTACACGCGTACATTGCAAGCACTAGTTAATCACCTCGTGGATAACTCGGTGAACCACAAGTCTAAATCTGCGAAAGACAAAACAGACAAGCTGTTAAATGAGCTGAATGAATTAAAACTCAACGGAAAACTACATTATTCCAATGAAGAATTGAACATCAAAGCTTCAACAAGCGGTGGCGGGTATGCAAGCATTGGCTTTATTGAAGAGCGATACGCCGACCTTGTACGCCTTCGCAAAGGCAATGATGGAACGCATTACAAAAACCAATTAAGCAATCACATCAATTATGTTAGAAGAAAAGCGCATTCACTGGCATCGGAAATATTCAGCCAACTCAAATTTTCAGGAACGGTAAAGAATTGCTTCGACATACTGAAAACAGCGGCAGACGACAAACTACTGGATCTAAACCCGGAACTCGCTGAACAACTAATGCTCGCATTCAAGGCTGTTGCATCAACCAAAAGTGAAGAATGGTCTCAAGCACTAACAACATGCCGCCGACTAATCGAAGGGCTTGCTGACACACTTTACCCTCCTAGTGATCAGAAGCAAAATGGCCGTGCCCTTGGTCCAACAAACTACGTAAATCGCCTCTGGGCCTTCATGGATAAATCCATCGTATCGAACTCCAACAAGGAATTGGCTAAAACTCATATCGACTTCCTTGGCTCTTGGCTTGAGAAGGTGAACAAGATATCTAACAAGGGAGTGCATGCAGAAGTACGTCAAATTGAGGCAACAAAGGCAGTGTTTCACACCTATCTTATCATTGCTGATATTTTAGAGTGCGCAACGGACTTCTCCCCAGATAGCGTAAAAAAGAGCATTAATGAGGCAACACTAGATGAAATTGAAGCTCAACTAGATGTTAGTCGCGCCATAGCGAAGGAAATATTTAAAGCGAGAATTCAGCAAGGAAAGCTTAACATAACCAGTCTCAGTAGTATTAAAGGGGTTGGGCCAAAAGCAATAAGATTGGCCCATGAAGCATTTGACATTCCAGAATAAAAAATGCCTAACTGAAGGTTTGATGCGGATGTTGAGCATGTCTGGAATTCTGTGTAAACCAGCCGCTCCTCACTCATCGGTTGAAAGGCAGCTTAGGCCGAACTACGGACACGACACCCTGCCTTTACGCAGGGTGTTTTCATTTGCAGGTAGTGGTAGAGGACGGAGAACCAGGACTTGACTACCCTCCTCCATCACAGGGAAAGGTAGCAGGAAGGAAGGAAGCGTTAGATTTTTGCGCTCCGGTGACAAAAGAAGCGCAAATCGTGCCAAAAACCCTGCAAATCGGCGGTGATGTGGTGTGGTGAGGTTAATTGCACAGACAGAAAACCGGTGGGACTACCTGGGATGATGCGGGAAATTGTGCGCCAGGCAAACAATTCGGTAGCCAAATCACTTTCCGCCCCCCGTTTAAGATTTGCAAAAGAAAACCGCGAATCAGGCCATAAAAGGCAGGCTTCGCGGTTTTTTTGCACTTTATTCAGGATGATTCAACACACGCATAGATACGTGTGCACCACTTAAATTTGTCTGCCGAACCAAACAACTCGGCCGATGACAGAGAAGTCACCCTTCGTATTGTTCAGATCAATCTCAAACGGACCGTAAGCCTCATTTGCACTACGCACCTCCAGACGGCCACCAGGAAGCTTCTGTACACGCTTCACAATCAGATCGCCATCCACGCGTATGAATCGCCCCTTCTTTCCTAGACACTTCGAGAGCCTCACACTAGGCCCCACAAG
>NZ_JBMDJV010000046.1:0-18558 GCF_057809375.1 Aquitalea sp. FG25 | reverse complement strand
TTGTGGGGCCTAGTGTGAGGCTCTCGAAGTGTCTAGGAAAGAAGGGGCGATTCATGGCGTCCCGACCCCACTTTGGCGGACTGCTACGTGCACACGTACCAGTCCTCGCACCATTGCTTTGCCTTTTTCCATGGCAGGCCTTGGTGGGAGCTCTCACGAGCGCCGGGTTCAAAGTGACCGGTAACGCCAATCCTGCCATGTGCCTGCCACCCCCGATTGGCGTCGGGGATGGTGATGATGTACATCGCCCTGGAGGTTTTGCCATGAGCCATACGCCGCAACCACCGCCGCCCCGCCCTCATTCCTTACCCCATCCTGATGCCGAATTTGCTGCCTTTTTGCGCCAGGTCAGCCTGCCGCTGGGCCGTTTGCATGTTGGCCTGCATAACTTGCAGCAGGCCTTGGGCCCAGAGCTGGAGCCGCAGGTAGAAGTGCGCTGGCAACAGCTGTTAAACCTGTGCCGCCAACTGGAAGCGCGACTGGAGCGGGTTGAGGCCGACCTGAACGGCGGCCTGCAGCCCCTCTCCCAGCTGTTGGGCATGCTGGGCGATCATCGTAGCCAGCCGCTTTCCACCGAAGATGTTTACCGTATTTTGTCGCTAACCCACCAGCAATTGCGCCGCGCCAGCGCTGAGCTGTATTTGCGTTAGCCAACAGGCAGCCATGGCGGGTGGGCCTGGCTGCCTGGTGCTTACATCAGGGTGGCCTGTGCAGAGGTCAGGGTGTATTTGTCGACAATGCCCTTAAGCGCGCGGGAGAGCTGGTCCAGGTCTTGCGCCAGTTTGGCGGTATCGTTGGCGGAGATGCTGCTGCGTTCGGCCATTTGCGCGATGTTTTCCACCTGCTGGGCAATATTGTTGGTGGCAATGCTTTGTTCCTTGATGGCGGAGGTGATTTCTCCCACCACGTGGCTGGCTTGCTGACTGCTGTCCTGGATACGGTTGATGGCATCATTGGCGGTAACCGTGCTGCTAACGCTGTTTTCTACCAATCCCACCACATTCTGCATGCCACGCACGGCGGATTCGGCACTTTGCCGCATATTGACGATGGTGGAGGTAATTTCCTGGGTGGAGCTGGCCGTGCGCTCTGCCAGCTTGCGCACTTCATCTGCCACCACGGCAAAGCCCCGGCCTTGCTCGCCGGCGCGGGCGGCTTCAATGGCGGCGTTCAGGGCCAGCAGATTGGTTTGGTCAGCCACGTCCTTGATCACCTGAATCACACTTTCGATGTCTTGCGTTCTGGTTTCCAGGTCGTGGATCAGGGTTTCCGCACTATGGATATTGGCCGCGATATTGCGGATGCCCTCTGCGGCATCGTTGATCACGCTCACCCCGCTGCTGGCCAACTTACCTGATTCAATCGTCATGGAGTTGGCCTCGGATGCCCGGTCGGCCACATGGTTCACGCTCACCGTCATTTGTTCTACCGTGGCCGCCACATTGGCCGAGGCGCTGCTTTGCTGGCTTGCCGCATTGGCCACCTGTGCGGAGTTGCCGGACAGGGCTTCGGAAACACTGGCAATGGACAAGGCGCCCGCGTTGATTTCATTCAGGCTGTCCTGCAGGCGGCTAAGCAGACTGTTGAGGGAGTTGGCAACCATGCCCAGTTCGTCATTGCGGGTAACGCGAATGCGCGGGGTGAAATCCAGCTGGCTGGTGATGTGCTGGATAAAATCCCCCAGCCGCGCCAGACGGTTGCGCAGGCTGCTGATGGTGACAATACCAAAGATGAGACTAAACAGAATGGCGACGGCACTGATGGCAATCTCGGTAATCAGCAGCTTTTGATATGCCTGCTTGTTTTTTTCGCGCAGTACATTACCCAGCTGCCAGTTGTAGTCCACATGCTTTTGCAGCTGGCTTTCAACAGCCACTGCACGCTGCCGGAAGGCCCCGCTATCGGCAAAATTGGCCTGCACCACGGCGGTGTTATTGGCGGCAGCGGCGGTCAGCAAGTCGCGCGTGCTCTTGACATAGGACTCAAACAATTCGCGGTCCTGCCGGGTCATGGCCAGATCGGTATCGTCAGAGATGAGGTTTTTTTCGTAATCGGCCAGCAGGGACAGAACGCGGGCGGCGGTTTCATTCAGTTTTCCTTCCGCGCTTGCCCGCCCTTCTTGCGAGGTGAAAATCAAATAATCCCGTGCCAGCACCCGCATCTTTTGTATCTGGATGCCGATTTCACTGAGGGACTTCACGCTGGGTGCCGTATTGTCCTGGTAATACTCGAAGCGATCCTGTGCACTATTCAGGCCGAATATGCCGACAACGCTGAGGGATAGTATTGCCGCAAACAACACGGCGAGCAAAAACGATATGCGCTGCGATATAGACATGACATCTCCAACAAATAAATAAAGGCCAAATTCAGAACACCAACACCCATCAAAGCCGCAACACGATGTCAACCACCACGCGGATGTGCGCTGAGCGCAGGCAGTACGGGCACCGCCCGTATTGATAGCCGGAGTGCCAGGGAGACCGGGCTCCGGCATTGCACCGCGCCAACCACGCCATGCTTGCCTGCCCACAGAAAGAACCCGGGGCTGGCATGACGTACAACCATCCCGGACCCACCCCGGACATCCGGAAAGCATGATTTGAAGCCTATCACGTGATTTCTGACAAACAAGGTAATAGATCAAATTTCATGACATTTGTGGCGATGCCAGCCGTTAATCCTATTCAACAGCATGGGCTGCCCTGCGCAGCGGCCTGTCGACACCATGCCTTTGGCATTGCGATTTCCAATTTTCAGCCTGGCTGCATCAGCAATACCGGTGACGGCTGGTGCGGTTATGACACACTGCGGGTAGGGCGCAGCCTGCTGGGGGCAGGCCACGATGGCCAGCACGCCATGGCTGGCTGAGGTGCGCTGGCGGACAGGCCTGACAGGCGGCGGGGTGGACAAGCGTCACCACGGTGATGGGGCGCGTTGCGCTGGGTCAAGAATTCATTATATGAATTTGTATAATATTACAATCCTCAACGCCACCATCCACAGGAGCATTCATGAAAAAGATTATTGCAACCATTGCACTGGGCATGCTCACCAGCCTGGCCAGTGCGCAGGATGCCACCAGTCAGCCCGCTGGCTATGAGACGGCACTGAACCAGGCAAAACAAGCCAGCAAGGCGCTGGCTGAAACCCTGATGGCCAGATTGACGCAGACGGTGCAGGACAGCGGTCCGCAGGGTGCCATTGCCGTGTGCAATCAGGAAGCCATGCAGCTTACGCAGGATATTGCCAAGCGCTACCAGGTGGATATCAAGCGGGTTTCCAATCGGTACCGCAACCCGGCCAATGCCGCCAATGCAGAGGAAAGCCAGTTTATTGCCGAGGCCCAGCAGCGGCTGGCAGCCGGCGAAAAACCGGATTCCCTGGTTAAAGTGAGCGTGAACAGCGTGCAGGGCAAACAGTACCTGCTGCTGTACAAGGCCATGGTGATGCCAAAGCTGGGTGAACTGGGACATGGCCGCAATATGGATGCGCCAACCCGGGCTGCACTGGCACGTTACTACCCTGCCGACAAGGCAAGCGGTTATCAGGCTGGGGATGTGCGCGGCCTGATTGTTACCCGGGTGGAGATGCACTAAGCCACATAGAAACCGCCACAGGCCAGCCCTGCGGGTAGCTGGCCAGGCGGTTCTGCCCTGATTTCATCACAGCGGCAGACAATGTCGTTTGAGTATTTTCATTATTTAACAGGGTATTACCTGCCCAATATCTTGCCTTGCCATAATTTAACAATTATTGTCGCGTGGTAATAATTGTTAAGAGCCGTCAAGTTATGCTTCTCTTTAGGCAGAGTGAAACAGCAAAGCCAGCCATTGGCCTTTCCCCCAGGGAAACCATGGCCAGCAAGCTATGTCGGGTGCTGGTTTTTTGTCTGGATTTCCTTATCGAAAAGATGTGCGGCATCGGTATGCTGTGCCTGTTGATTGTCCTGATCCTGGGCTTTGGCTTTATCTGCAAATAAATTCACCCTGTGCATCCCTGCCTTCCACGCGGCAGATATCGCTTTTCCCCTTGTCGTTTCCGACAGTCTTTTTCTCCGGCAGATCTTGTAGCCTTGACGGCCATTTCATGCAGTTTGACTCCCTATCACCAGCACCGCTGGCTTTTATCATGCTTGCTACCATGGCCTGACATGACGCGCTCTGCTGGCATATTTCTTATCTTCTGTGCCTTGCCAGATCTGGCTGATATTTTTTAGCTATTGAATGAATTGAAAATATCAATTCGTTCAGCATGATTTTAATTCTGCCAATTTGATCTGCAGCAAATCTGCCCAAATCAATCTGCTGCATTGTTGCAGCAATTAAAAACCACATTGATATCCATGTTTTGTTTTATTCAATATGGCGATGTTTTTCTAATGAAAAACAGCCAGGGGATTCTGCTGCCTTTTAATAGGGCACTGCAAATTAAATATTGCTCAACAATAACATTACACACTCTCTGATTATTTTTACATTTTGGACTGTCATTTTTAACGCAACGGAGAAAACAATGCGCTACTTGCAATATATTGGCCTGGCACTGCCTTTAATGCTGGCAATATCGGCTACTGCAGCTCCCAGTATTCAAAGCGAGCCGATTCAGCCTCTGGCTAAACCGCTGATCAAGAATCCGGCGTTAGTGGAGTTGGGCAAGAAGCTGTTTTTTGAACCGCGCCTGTCCAAGTCCGGCTTTATTTCATGTAATTCCTGCCACAATCTGTCCACTGGCGGCAGTGACAACCTGACCTCTTCGATTGGCGACCACTGGCAGCAAGGGCCTATCCGTTCTCCCACCGTGCTTAACTCCAGCCTGAATGTGGCGCAGTTCTGGGATGGCCGCGCCAAATCCCTGCAAGAGCAGGCCAGCGGCCCGATTGCCAACCCCAAGGAAATGGCATCCAACCATGTGTTGGCGGTGGATGTGCTGCGCTCTATCCCGGCTTATGTAAACGAATTCGACAAGGTATTCGGCCGCAAGCAGATCACCATGCAGGAAGTCACCCAGGCAATTGCTGCCTTTGAGGAAACCCTGGTGACGCCGGATTCGCGCTTTGACCGATGGCTGAAGGGCAACAAGAAGGCGCTGAACACGCAGGAGCTGCGCGGCTATCAAACCTTCAAGACTGCAGGCTGTGTGGCCTGCCATAACGGCCCGGCGGTGGGGGGGAATTCCTTCCAGAAGATGGGCCTGGTTGCGCCGTATCAAACCAGCAACCCGGCGCAGGGCCGGGCTGGCGTAACCGGCAAGGATGCCGACCGCATGGCGTTCAAGGTGCCGTCGCTGCGTAATGTGGCGCTGCGTGCACCTTACTTCCATGACGCTGGCGCGCCTACGCTGGAAGCCGCAGTCACCACCATGGGTCAGTTGCAGCTGGGGCGTAGCTTCAGTCAGAAGGAGGTGGCGGATATCGTGGCCTTCCTGCATACGCTGACCGGTGTGCAGCCGCGTATTGTTTTGCCGATTCTGCCGGCATCCAGCAATAACACGCCGCGTCCGATGCCCTTCAACTAAGGCTTGTCCTGTTACTGAAAACACCAAGGCCCGCGCAATGCGGGCCTGTTGTTTTGCCCGGCGCTGGAAACTGCACGCCGTTGAGCGCCAGCCGCTGGCCATCACGGAAGGCGTAGCCGCTGATGGGCGAGTTTTTCAGGTCGCGCTTGTGGTCAAAAGCATTGCTGCCGGCCACGCCCTGGCAAGAGAAGGCCGCCAGCACCGGCTGGTACTTTTTCGGATGGAGGGAGTTGGCCTTTTGCATGGCCTTGGCCAGCAGGATCTGGCCATCAAACATGGGCGCGGCGTTGTTGCGGGGATGCGGCGCGTGTTTAACACCTCTACCAGCCTGGTTCTGCCCTAGGCAACAGCCGCATTGTTGCAGGCGACCATGCCCCGCCAGCAGCTCGTGCACGGGCAAGGGTTGCTGCGGTGCCTGTATAAAAGCGTAGCAGCACATCAGGAAACACTGATTAAAGGCAAGGGCGGCGCTTTTCTTCTACCGGAGAATAGTAGGCTGCCGCGACCATCCGCTCCCTGGCAAGCAGGCAGCACGCTGTGGGCAGCTGCACTTGCCATCTCCATTTAATGCAACTTGCATTTAATCTTTCTTAATAAAAATCAGGCACAAAGTAAGTTGTTATTGGACTAAGTACGGGTGCTGGAACGTTTTAGTATTTAATATGCTCTTGTTCTTTATTGAGCCGGTTGTGACAACTTACCTTCATTTGGGGTTTACGATGACCATCACAAAAAAATTGTTGCTGACTTTATCGATTGCACTGGCCGGCATGCTGCTGGTAGGTGGCTATGCCATCAACGCACTGCACGCCGGGCAACAGCGATTTGTCTATATGCAGAACAACACGCTGCCCGATCTGCAAACCATGCAGGGTACCTTGCGGGCCGTGGCGGATATCCGTTCCAACACGCTGCGCCATGTGTTGGCAACCACGGCGGAACAGAAAGCCGCCGCCGAAAGTGTTCTGGCCGAGGCCGACCAGCGCTTTGACAAATTGATGAATGGATACCACATCAATGACAACGCCAGCGCCGAAGATCGCCAGCTACTGGAAGCGGACAAAGCGATGATGGCGCAGTACCGCGAAGGGCGCAGCCGCATCCTCGCCCTGTCGCGCAACAACCAGACCGAGCAGGCCACAGCCATCGTCAACAACGAATTTGCCAAGACGGCAGCCCTGTTGATGACTGCCGTGGAAGACCATGCCCGCTTCAATCACCGCCAGGCCATGCAACTGGTGCAGGAAAATAACAGCACCTACCAGCAGGTTTTTGCGGTGGCAGTCGGGCTGATGGTACTGGCACTGCTGGTAAGCAGCGTGATGGGCTGGCTGCTGTACCGCAGTATCAGCACGGGCCTGATCCAGATCGAACACACCATAGAGGCTGTCAGCCTGCAGCGTGATTTCCGCCTGCGTGCCCAAGGCAACAACCGGGATGAAATCGGCCGTACCGCCTTGGCCTTCAACCGCATGCTGGAAGGTTTGCAACAGGCCATGCGCCAGCTGGCCGACGGGGCGCGCCAGGTGAAGACTGCCTCGCAGGAGCTGTCGCAAACCGCTGGCGAGGTATCCATGGCATCCGGCGCGCAGAGTGAGGCATCTGCCAGTATTGCCGCCACCATCGAACAGATGACGGTCAGCATTAATCATGTGGCAGCGCAGTCGGTGGAACAGAGCGATGGTGCCAAATCAGCTCAAACGCTGGTGCTGGATAGCAGCAGCATCATCGAACAGACCATCAAGGACATCCACCAGATTTCCCAGGTGGTCACGCTATCGGCCAGCAGCATTCACGAGATGGAAGCGCACAGCGGCGAGGTGGCTACGGTAATCAATGTGATCCGCGATATTGCCGACCAAACCAATTTGCTGGCACTGAACGCCGCCATTGAAGCCGCCCGTGCCGGTGAGCAGGGACGTGGCTTTGCCGTGGTGGCCGATGAGGTACGCAAGCTGGCCGAACGCACCAGCAAGTCGACCCAGGAAATTTCATCCACCATTGAAGCCATGCTGGGCAATGCCAGCCATGCCACCACGCAAATGCAGAAGGCGGAAGAGCTGGTCAAGGTGGGGGTAAACCGTGCCGATCAGGCCGCCGTTGCCATGCGGCATATTGG
Source organism: Aquitalea sp. FG25 (assembly GCF_057809375.1). Lineage (NCBI taxonomy): Bacteria > Pseudomonadati > Pseudomonadota > Betaproteobacteria > Neisseriales > Chromobacteriaceae > Aquitalea > Aquitalea sp. FG25. The sequence goes on along the minus strand of NZ_JBMDJV010000046.1, from coordinate 10,922 downwards.
CGAGCTGGCCGGGGCGGCGGTACAGGGGAGTGATGCCGTGGCGGCGGCCATCCAGCAGCAGGGTGAGGCCAGCAATAATATTGCGGCCATGGTGGAACGCACGGCACAGGCATCCGAAGAAGCCAGTGCCGCAGCCCAGAACACGGCACAAAATGCCGCTCAACTGGATGCGCTGGCCAGGATGCAAAGCGATATTCTGGATCGCTACCAGGTTTAATCTCCGCCACCGGCACTACCGTCGGCACTTGCGCTGGCTACAGCGCCACGCCCTCTGCCATTCAGGCAGGGGGATCAGGCTTTGGTATTGATCATCGAACCGAGGGTGCTGCCCTGATTAGTCGGCTGGTCGACTGCCGGTACCGTGGCCGACGGTGTGCTGGAGGGCGTTTGACGATTGGTGCTGTTGGTTTTGGGGGTATAGCTGTTGTAGCTGCTGACGGGCGAAATCGGCATGGCCATTGCGGTGGACTCCGGTAAAAGGCTAGGTACGGTTACGGTTGTATCCCGGCTCAAACCAGCAAGGTCGGCAGGGTCTTGCCTCGGTACAGCAATATTGGTGCCAGGCCAAATTGCGACAAAATTCCTCTTGTTTATCTTGGCTTTACAGTTCTTTACGCCCCTTTTTTCCGCCGGGAGGCAATCTTTGCCGCCCGCTGGCAAGGCGGTATTCCCGGTCCTGCTTATACAGCTGAGATACCGGCGGCCACGCCTTGCCGCCGGCAGGCTGTTGTCTATCTGGCGGTCGTGCTGTCTGCATCGCGGCCATCCCATCCTCGGGCATGCCCCACCCGTTTTCCTGCAATAGCTTCAGGAAAATCAATCACTCTTCCAGACCATGCTTCTCGTGTAGCGGGTAACGAACTGCTGTCATGTCGAACCCGGCAGCCTTCGCGCTGTTAGCCCGGCCACGCCTTACCCTTACCGGAGAAACCACATGTACGCCTTAGCCCGATTTTCTACCGCAACATGGCAGCCCTGGCGGCAGCCGCTTACCCGGTTTGGCCATGCCGCCATCACAGTGACGCTGCGCGTGGGGAAAGTACTGCCGGCAAAGGCAGCGGCGCGCCATCTTCCCGTGCTCCAGGTGTGCCGGTCTGCCGGTGACCATGTCGTAAGCATCAGTCCGGCAGCGGGCTGCTGAGGCAGGGAACAGCGATGGGAAACAATATGCCGCTCAAGGTAAATGGCCAGCGCTTGTGGGACAGCCTGATCGCCATGGCCGAAATGGGAGAAAGCAGACCGGCGCTGTCTGCCGAGGATTTTGCCGCGCGCGCCCTGTTTGCCGACTGGTGCCATCAGGCCGGGATGAGCCTGGATGCCGACGCCATCGGCAACCTGTATGCACGGCGGGCCGGACGCGACAAGGGCGCCAGCCCGGTGGTGATGGGCAGCCATCTGGACACCCGCCCTGGCGGTAGCCGTTTTGACGGCAGCTATGGCGTATTGGCCGCACTGGAGGTGGTGCGCAGCCTGAACGATGCCGACATCACCACCAGCAGGCCGTTGGAAATTGCCGTATGGATCAACCAGGCTGGCGAGCGCTTTGCCCCGGCCATGCTGGGCTCGGCCACCTTTTGTGGCGATGTGCCGCTGGAACGCCCTTTTGCAGCCTATTTTGAAGCCCACATCGAACAGGGGCCGGTGCTGGAACAAGCCGGTCTGCCCATCGGCATCGTCACCGGTGGCCAGGCTATCTGCTGGCTGGATGTGGAAGTGAACGGCAGTACCGCCCATGCCGGCACAACGCCGATGGCACTGCGGCAAGATGCGCTGCTGGGGGCCAGCGCGATGATAGGCCAGCTGGAAAAGCTGGCCGCAGAATACCAGCCACACGGCTTGGTTACGGTAGGCCAGCTGCTGATTACTGCGGCAGCACGCAATATCATTCCAGGGCAGGTGCGCTTTACTGTGGATCTGCGTCACCCGCAGGATGTGCAGATCAGCACCATGGAACAGCAAACCCGCCAGGTATTACAGCAGGTGGCCGCCCAACGCGGACTGGATGTCAGCATTCGGCGGCACTGGTCCAGCATAGCCACGCCGTTTGACAGCGGCTGCATTGCCGCCGTGCGGCAGGCGGTGGCTGCACTGGCGTATCCGCACCAGGACATGGTCAGCGGTGCGGGCCACGATGCAATGAACCTGGCACGTCACTGTCCCAGCACCATGATTTTTATCCCCTGCCGCAACAGTCCCGCTCAGCACCAGGCCGAGTACGCAACCCTGGACGATGTCCGCATGGGTGCCGATGTGCTGCTGGGTGCGGTACTGCTGCAGGCCAACAATTAGGCGGGCTGGGGGGCGGTGCCGTCCGGGGCCAGCTGTACCTGATTGCGCCCCTGCTGTTTGGCGCGGTACAGCATGCGGTCGCAGCAGGCCAGCAAGTCGGTTGCTTGCTGCAAACCCTGCAGGCTGGAGAGGGCGGCACCCAGGCTGATGGTAAGGTGCCCCAGCCCGTCAGGCCGGTAGTGGTGTTCGACTTCCAGCGCCGCTACCTGCTGCTGTACGCGCTGGGCAATGTGCAGCAGCTCGTCCCGACTGCCGGTTTGCAGCAGGATGGCAAATTCCTCGCCGCCATAGCGGAAAGCCTGGGCCTGGCCACTGCGCAAGCAGCTCACCATGACACTGGCGACATCGGCCAGGACATGGTCCCCCGCCGGATGACCGTAATGGTCGTTGTAAGGCTTGAAGTAATCGATATCCACCAGCAGCAAGGCAAAGGGACGGCCATGTTGCTGCGCCTGCTGCCAACACGCTTCCAGCTGCAAATCAAAGGCGCGGCGATTCCCCACTCGGGTCAGGGCATCGGTAGAGGCCAGCATCTGCAGCCGTTGATTGAGGGTGGACAGTTCGTGCTTGCGCCGACGCTGCTCCTGCGATGCGTAAAACGCCAGCCGCACGCTGGTGGTGGTGCTCCAGCTCATGAACAGGCAAAACAGCAATACCGGCAGGTAGACCAGCGAAAACACCAGCAAAGGCTTGCTGTCCTGCGGGTTCATCAGCGCCACATTGCCCATGATGGCCACGGAAATGGCCAGCGAACTGGCCACCGCCCCCTTGAACGATACCCTGACGCCCAGATTGGCAAATACGATGAAGATCAGCGATGCATACAGGAAGGTCGGTACATCAGGCGAATGGCTGCGCTTGAGCAGTTCAAACCAGGACAGGGTGGCAATCAGGTCGTGCACCGGCATCAGCAGATCCATCAACAGGATGTTGCGGCTGCGACCAAATACCAGCCAGATATTTACCATGGCCACCAGCAGCAGAACCGTGCGCACCAGCAGCGAAGCACCCGCCATATCGGGTATCAGCAGGCTATCGGCCAGCACATAGGAAAAGAAAGCCACTGCGGCAATGATATTGGTCAGCAACAGAAAGGGCCGGTGCTGACGCAGGATGTAATGCTCGAATTCCGGCCACTGGGACTGCGGAATGCGCACCCGCCAACGAAAGCGGACAGCAGCAAGCAATTTGGTGGCTGCATTCATGACAGGAGCCCGGATGGGTGGCACTGGGGTCAACCTTGAAAAGACAGCGGCCAGTTTAGGATAAGCCCCCTGCTCCGTCTAGGTATACGTCATGTCACGCCAGCCTGCTTGTGTCAGGGCAACAATACATAGCTCTTGCGCACGGTTTCCGTCACCTCCCACACCCCGCTGCTGTTGGCAGGAAAATACAGGGCGTCGCCCGCAGCAATATCGATGGGGCTGCCATTATCCGGCACAAAGCGGCAGCGCCCCTGGATAAAATGGCAAAACTCCGCCTGCATGATCTGGCGTCGCCAGCGCCCCGGGCTACATTCCCACACCCCGGCTTCCACCCCGTCCGGGCGTTCCACGGCATGTACACGGGTGGCGGCAATCGGCTCGCCCAGCGGTACGGCTACCGGCACGGCGGCGGATAATGGCGTGGTGCCGCTATGCGGCAGATGGGTAATCGACATGATGCGCTCCTGTCTGACATCGGGATAAACCGGCTGGCTTACTGCATCAGCCCTTCCATGAAACCGGCCACGCCCTGGGCCAGCCGGCGCTTCCACACCGGGCTGTCCGCTTGCTTTAGCGTGCGGTCCTCCCAGACAAAGCTCTTGATGATGGCGTTGTAGCCCAGCCAGCGTAGTGGTTCCGGCTCCCAGCCGCGCAGGCTGGCCACGGTTTTTACCCAGGGCTGGCCGGTCAGCAAGGTTTGCTTGCCCAGCATCAGGTCGGCCAGGGTACGGCCAGCCAGATTGCTGGCCCCCACGCCCTCGCCGCCATAGCCACCGGCCCAGGCCAGCCCGTGGCCGGCATCGCACACCATATGCGGCTGGAAACGCCGTGCCGCACCCAGATTGCCCCCCCAGCCATGGCTGATGCGCACCGTATCCAGCATGGGGAACAGCTCCAGCATCAACTGGCGACGCAGGGCGATTTCGTCTGCGGTCAGGGTGAAATCCTGGCGCAGCCTGCCGCCAAAGCGGTAGCCGCCACGGGCACCAAACACCAGCCGGTTGTCACGGGTGCGCTGGCCATAGCTAACCTGACGGCTGTTTTCGCTGAAGGCCTCGCCATGGCGCAGGCCGATTTCCTCCCACAGCGCATCGGACAGCGGTTCGGTGGCGATGATCAGGCTCTGTACCGGCAGTTGATAACGACCAAACGGTGGCAGGGTGCTGGCATAGCCTTCCACCGCCGGCACCAGCCAGCGCGCCTTGACACTGCCGTGTGCGGTGCCAAGCTGCCCGGCCCGCAGCGTGCTGACGCGGCTTTGTTCGTAGATGGTGACCCCCAGCCGCTCCACGCAGGCGGCCAGACCACGCACCAGCCGCGCTGGCTGAATGGTGGCCACATGGGGCGAATACACCGCGCCGTAAGGTGTGGCCAGCCGCAGTTGCTGGTTCAGCGCGGCCACGTCCAGCCAGCGGTAGTCGTCCTCGCCATGGCCGTGTGCGCGCCAGTCTGCCAGTTGCTGACGCAGGCGGATTTCCTGCTCGGGATAGCGCGCGGCACAGTACAGCACCCCGCCCTTGCGGTAATGGCAATCAATGCCTTCGCGGGCGATGACACGGCCCACCTCATCCGGAATGTCGTGCAACAAGGCCCGGCTTTGCGCCCGCTCCGTCGGGGTCAGCCCCGCCAGCAGGCGGTCTTCGCCCAGCACTTCGCCAATCAGCCAGCCGCCATTGCGGCCGGATGCGCCAAAACCGGCGATCTCGGCTTCCAGCACCACGATTTTTAGATCCGGAGCCTGCTGTTTCAGGTAATAGGCGGTCCACAGCCCGGTAAAACCGGCACCGACAATAGCCACATCGGCTTCGATATCGCCCTGCAGCGCCGCACGCGGCGTCAGGCTGTCAGCCAGTTGCTCCATCCACAGGCTGATGTGTTGTGTTGCGGCCATGCGCTGCCCTCCATCCAGAATGAAAGGCAGCTTAGTCGGAATGCCCTTGTCCTGTCGTAGCTGCGGACCCGCGCGGAGAAACACGCAGCCAGGCGGCGGGCGACATCCCGGTGTGTTGGCGGAAGCAGCGGTAAAACACCGACAGCGAATTGAAACCGGCGGCAAAGGCCAGTTCTTCCATGCGCGCCGTACTATCGGCAGCAGCCAGCTGACCCAGCAGATGCTGCAACCGGGCCTGGTTGACGTAGCGGTAGAAGCTGAGCCCCAGCACCTGATTCAGCAGATAAGACAGCTGGTTGCGACTGTAGCCGGTGGCTGCCGCCACGGCAGCCAGGGTGCAGTCGGCTTGCAGATAGGGCCGGGCTTGCTGGAAATAGCCGTGCAGATCTTCCGCCATGCGCCCCAATTGTCGTGCCGACAAACCCAGCTTTTGCAGCGGGCTGCTGGTAGCAACGTCACCCTGCCGGCTACCCGGCGGGCTGGCATGTTGCAAGGTGGCGTACTCGCGCACCTGCCAGATCAGCCCCTCACGCACGGTAATGGCCTCGCTGCTCTGGAAGGAAGCCTGCCCGCCACGCAATACCAGCTGGTACTGGATGAAGGCGGTATCACCATCCACACGGATGCGGTCTACATGCTCCAGCCTGTCCTGCTCGCCCTGCGGCAGCGAGGCCAGCACGTAGTCATGCAGTTCGGCCTGGCGGAACACCCGGTTTTGCAGGAAATCGTAATAGCTGATCTCCGGGTGATAGAGCGCCAGAATGTCTTCCAGACTGCGCTGCTTCCAGGCCTGGTGGTAGCGCAGCACCACCTGGTGGGTGGCGGGCAGAAAACCCTGGATGTCCGGTGTTGGTGGCTGGTTCATGATGGCTGGCGGTAAAAACAGGGAAAATCAATGTAGTGCAAAGCGTGGTGGCGGGCCAGTTTTACCCTGCGCGTCTCCCCGCTCAAACGCCCAGCAGCTGCTGGCGCTGGCGGACAAACTGCTGGCAGGCCTGCTGCAGCCACTGGCTGAACAGCTGGACCCGGCGGTCTTCCGGGTGCAGGCAGCGCAACACATAGCGCGCCGGAGCAGCCACGGTGGCGGGGAATACCTGACGCAAGCGGCCTTGCTCCAGCAGTTCCAGCACCTGGGCGGCGCGTGCCATGGCCACACCCTGGCCCTGACAGGCGGCGGCTAGCGACAGGCTGGCCAGATTGTATTCGCGCTCCTGCCACGGCCCGGCGGCAAAGCGGCAGGCTGGCGGAGCATATTGTTGCCAGCAATCCCATTCGGCAAATGGCGCTGCACCATCCCAGGCGGCAGTGTCATGCAGGCGCGTCAGAGGCATGCCGGGGCGGGTAAGGCCGGGATGGGCGGCCAGCCAGTCCGGGCTGGCCACCGGCAGCAGCACTTCATCCAGCAAGGGAACACCAGGCAAATCGGCCATCTCGTCCGGGTCGTAGCGTATGCAGACGGCCACGCCCGCCGCCAGCATGTCCTGCCGGCTCATGCGCTGGAATTCGGCGCGCAATCGCACCGGAATGGCCGGGTATTGCTGCTGGAAGGCGCTCAGGCGCGGCATCAGCCAGTCCAGCGCAAAGGACGGTGCACAGCTGATGTGCAATACGCTGTCCTGCCGTGCCAGCTGCTGCAAGGTGGTGTCGATATCTTGCAAGGCGGTGCTGACGGTGCGGTACAACGTCTGGCCCTGGGCGGTAAGTTGCAGGCGGCGGTGCTGGCGCACAAACAAGGGGTAGCCCAGCCGCTGCTCCAGCTGGCGGATTTGCTGGCTGACCGCACTCTGGGTCAGATGCAGCTGCCCGGCAGCAGCGGTAAAGCTGAGCAGGCGGGCTGCTACGTCAAAGCAACGCAGGTGGGCCAGGATGGAGGCATCCAGCATTGGCATAAGCTCCACTAATGGATTCAGCAGCAAGTATCGCTGTTTTTGCGGCGGGATGGCGCTCTAGAATGCAGTCTGCACATTCCCCCGGAAGACACGCCATGCCCGCCACCCTGCCAGCCAGCTTATTAGCCGCACTACAGTCAAAGCAAGCCATGCTGTGGCTGAACCCGCGCTTGGGCAGCGCCCTGCCTGCCAACGCCCCCTCGACGGAACAGGTTGGCGCGGCTGCGGCACGGCTGCAACGCTGTGCCGGCCTGCTGGCCATGCTGTTTCCCGAGCTGGCCGCCACGCAGGGGCAGATCGAATCTGCCTTGAACGATGCCAGCGCGCTGTACGCCCAGCCGCCATACCACGGCGTGCAAGGACAGTGCTGGCTGAAGTGCGACTATGCGCTGCCGGTGGCCGGCTCCATCAAGGCGCGCGGCGGTTTTCACGAGGTGCTGGCCCATGCCGAGGCGCTGGCCTTGCAGCACGGCGTAATACAGCCGGAGGACGACCGCCGCCTGCTGGCAGGCGCAGCGGCACGCAGCTTGTTTGCCGCTCATCGGGTGGTGGTGGGCAGCACCGGCAATCTGGGCCTGAGCATTGGCATCATGGCGGCAGCGCTGGGCTTTCAGGCCGTGGTGCACATGTCGGTGGAGGCCAAGGAATGGAAAAAGGCGCGGCTGCGCCAGCGCGGCGTAACCGTGGTGGAGCATGCCGGTGACTATGCTGCCGCCGTGGCGGCGGGCCGTGCCACCGCCGAGGCCGACCCCAACAGTTATTTTGTCGATGACGAACACTCGCTGCCGCTGCTGCTGGGTTATGCCGCCGCTGCGGCTCCATTGGCGGCACAGCTGGCGGCGCAGGGTGCAACGGTGGATGCGACCCACCCCTTGTTTGTCTACCTGCCTTGCGGGGTGGGTGGCGCACCGGGCGGCATCGCCCATGGCCTGAAGCTGTTGTTCGGCCCACATGTGCATTGTTTTTTTGCCGAGCCGGTGGCCTCGCCCTGCATGCTGGTGCAGCTGGCCAGCGGCAGCGATGCGCCGCTATCGGTATACGACATCGGCCTGGACAACCGCACCGAGGCCGATGGGCTGGCGGTGGGCCTGGCTTCGCCGCTGGTGGCGCCCTTGATGCGGGCAGAGCTGAGCGGAGTGTTTACGGTAGGCGATGACGATTTGTTCCACCTGCGCTTACAGGTGGAAGACCACTGCCAGCTGGCGCTGGAGCCCTCAGCAGCAGCGGCGGTGCGCGGGCCGCACTGGCTGTGCAATAGCGCGGCAGGGCAGGCTTATCTGGCCGCACATGGCCTGCAACAGCAGCTGGCGGATGCCCATCATGTGGTGTGGACTACCGGCGGCGCACTGGTTCCGCCAGAGGAACACCAGCGCTTCCGCCAGCGCGGCCTGTCACTCGCGGGCTGAACCGGCAGCAAACTGCAGTGCCGCCAGCCGTGCATACAGCGGCGAGCTGTGCAGCAGTTCCTCATGGCGGCCCTGCGCCACAATGCGGCCGTCTTCCAGCACCACAATACGGTCGGCCTCTTTCACCGTGGCCAGCCGGTGGGCAATCACCAGCGTGGTGCGGTTGGCAGCGGCACGCTCCAGCGCGCCTTGCACCAGTTGTTCGGATTCGGCATCCAGCGCGCTGGTGGCTTCATCCAGCAGCAGAATCGGCGGGTTTTTCAGGATGGCGCGGGCAATGGCAATGCGCTGGCGCTGACCGCCAGACAGGCGCACGCCACGCTCGCCCAGATAAGTGGCATAACCTTGCGGCAGCGCCTGGATAAAGTCGTGCGCGGCAGCGGCGCGGGCGGCGGCGTGGACTTCCTCATCCGTTGCATCCGGCCTGCCATAACGGATGTTTTCCAGCGCGCTGCTGCCAAAAATCACCGAATCCTGCAGCACCACGCCAATGTGCTGGCGTAAATCGGCCAGCGCCAGTTGGCGGATGTCCACGCCACCCAGGCTGATTGCACCTTGCTGCGGGTCGTAAAAGCGCAGCAATAGCTGAAACAGCGTGGACTTGCCCGCGCCGGATGGCCCCACCAGCGCCACGTGCTCGCCGGGGGCCAGTTCCAGATCAATCTGGCTGAGCGAAGGCTGCGCTGGCCGCGACGGGTAGGCAAAGCTGACCTGCTGCAAACGCAAGCGCCCGGCAGCGGGCAGCGCATGTGGCTGGGCCGGTTCGGTCACTGGCGAGGCCAGTTGCAGCAGTTCCATCAGCCGCTCGGTGGCCCCGGCGGCGCGTTGCACATCGCCCCATACCTCGGCCACGGCGCCAATCGCCCCGGCGGTCACCACCGCATACAGGATGAACTGCGCCAGCAGGCCGCCGCTCATCTGCCCGGCCAGCACTTGCTGCGCGCCCAGCCACAGCACAAACACGATGGCGCCAAAGATCAGCATGATCACCGCCACCGTCAGCAGCGAACGGGCGCGGATACGCGCCAGCGCGGTGCCAAAGCTCAGTTCCACCGAGCCGACAAAGCGCTTGGCCTCCGCCGCCTGCTGGTTGAAGGCCTGCACGGTAGGAATGGCATTGAGTACTTCACCAGCCATGGCGCTGGAATCGGCAATGCGGTCCTGACTGGATTTGGATAGCGCCCGCACGCGGCGGCCAAACAGCACGATGGGCAGCACCACCAGCAATAGCGTCACCAGAATGTAGCCGGTGAGGCTGGGGCTGGTCATGGCCAGCATCACCAGCCCGCCCAGCATCAGCAGCACATTGCGCAGGCCCATGGACAGGCTGGTGCCAATCACCGTCTGCACCAGCGTGGTGTCGGTGGTGAGGCGCGACAGCACTTCGCCAGTCTGGGTGGTTTCAAAATACTGCGGACTCATGCTGATAACGTGGCGGTACACCGCGCTGCGCACGTCCGCTGTCACCCGCTCCCCCAGCCAGGACACCAGGTAAAAGCGCCCGGCGGTGGCCAGCGCCAGCACCACCGCCACGCCAAACAGCATCAGAAAATACTGGTTGATGTGACCGGCGTTGCGGCTGGAAAAACCCTGGTCGATCAGCACGCGGAAGGCCATCGGCAACACCAGGGTGGAAACAGCGGCCACGCTGAGCGCCAGCAGGGCCAGCCAGGCGCGGCGACGATAGGGACGCATGAACGGCAACAGCCCCAGCAAGGGGCTGATGCGTTGCAAGAGAGGACGGGCAGGCGGTGTGGCAGACATGGGCAGACCTGATGAAATCAAGACTGTCAGGCTACACCATGCCACCGGCCACGGCCATCCGGGCAGGTTGCGCTTGCTGCTGAGAAAACAGCGCAGCAGCAGGGATTTTGTCAGCCGCGCTTATTTGAGCTTGCAGGTCTTGATGCCAAACGGCAGATACGCCGGACACCAGCCGATCAAACCAGTGGCCAGCGGCACCACGCCAATCCAGCCCCATACTGGCAGCAGGCCGGCCACGGTGGCGATGATCAGGGCAACACCAATGACGATGCGCAGGGTGCGGTCGATACCGCCTACATTCTTGGACATGCTGTTCTCCTCGAGAGTGGGCCGATGCACTGGCGATGAGGAGATACTAGGCCTTGCCGCAACGCGCTTCAGTGACTAGATCACACAGCGGGGCGGCCAGCCATAAGAGCCGCTAACAAAACCCCCGCTCCAGCGTTGCGCCGCCTTGCCGTACGCCATGTACTGTCTG
>NZ_JBMDJV010000045.1:0-18647 GCF_057809375.1 Aquitalea sp. FG25 | reverse complement strand
CGGCCAAGGGCAAGGTCACCATTGCCGCCAGCCAGGAAATCTTGCTGACCAGCGGCGGCGGCTATATCCGGCTGAAGGGGGGCAATATCGAAATCCACTGCCCCAGCGTGGTGAGTGTGAAAGGGGCGAACCATGCTCTGAGTGGGCCGGCCAGCCTCAGTACGCCGATGCCAGTCTTTGCCAAGCCCGGTACGGGCAACCTGCAGGTATTGCACGAATTTGCTAATGGTTACTCGATGAATCAGGGCAAGTTCGTGGTGACTGATGCGCTAGGTATCAAACACAAGGGGGTACTGGACGAGGCCGGCAAGGCGATCGTGCATGGTTTGCCTCTTGGAGCGGCACAAGTCGAGTTTTTGGGGCGGCCGCATCAGGACAAGGCCGACATCTTCCCCTTTGTGGAACAGCCTGAAGCGGCGCTGCAGCAGATGGGGGGGGCGGTAAAAGACAAAGCCATGCAGGAGCTGAGCAGCACGCTGGGTAGCGTCAGTCAGCAACTGCGCAGTGCTGCGGGACAGGTAAGCGCAATGGCTGGCCAGGCCCAGCAGGCTCTTGCACTGGCGCGCAATCCGCAAAGTGCCATACCCGCGCTTAAAGGGCAGGCGAAGGACGCATTGATGGGCAAGGCCCAGGATGCACTGCCCACCATGCCCAAGTTCTGACATCGTCAATCCAGATCCTCAAAGTTGAACCTTCATGACCACTCCTGTTGCTGTACTTGACGGTACCCCGGCCAATGCCTCCAAGGCGCTGGCCCAAACTGGACAATCTTTTGACAAATGGCTGCAGGGCATCAGCGACGGCTATTTGAGTGTAGAAACCCTCACCACCATTGGCGGCGCGATTCCGGTGGTCGGCAACCTCATTTCCGTGGGTGATGTGGTGGTCGACATCATGGATATGAGCGAGAAGAACCGTAAGAAGCAGGAAGTCGATATTTTTGACTGGATGTTTCTGGGGGTAGACCTGATTGGCGTTGTTCCCGCAGCCGGCAGTTTATTCAAGGTAAGTACCCGCCCGACATTGAAAGTGTGCGCCAATGCCATGCGCCGGGCAGGCAAGGATGTTGCTGAGTATGTCATTGCACCGCAGTTGGTAGGGCAGTTGATCAATATGCTGCCCGGCGATTTCCGTGGTCGCCCTGAGCAGTGGGTGGACTATGTCGAGAGCAAGATTGATGGCTGCCTGAACCAGTGCATCAAGGACGGCAGCAAGTATCTGCTGGATTTAGCGGATTTATTGCGCAGCGCCGGTACCGGTACGCTGGGTAAGTTTGCGGCCAAGAACATTCCCGTCAAACCGGTGGCTTACAACCTGGAAAAAACCAATGGCGGTTTCTGGGCAAGCATCGGTGCGCACATGGACGCCATCAACAAGGCAGTTGGGGAGAAGAAAAAGCAAGTTGCCGCCGGCATGGTGGTGACGGCGGCAGAAGCCGTTGATGACATGACTGCCAAATCCCCCGCATTGCGCGCCACCCTGCGAGAGATGGCCTCTGCGCTTGCAGTATGGGCGGCAGAGCTGCCGAAAAAACTGATGCAGGTACTGGCAGACAAGCTCAAACCGCTGCTGGCCAAGCTGAAAGCCGCTTTCAAAGTCTATTTGGATAAAAAGGGCGGCGCGGTTAAAAACGGTATGAGTAAAGTTGCCAAACAGGTCAAGCAGATCCACAAAGAGGTGGTCAGCCTGTTCAAGGGCGGCGGGCTTGGCCCCAAATGTGGTTGTCCAGCGGGTAAGCCTGCATCGCCAAGATCGATTGACTACCTGAACGGGGTGGAAACCCTGATCCATACGGATTTTACCCTGCCGGGTGTCATGCCTATCGTCTGGCAGCGGGTTTACCGTTCCGACTTTGATGCCAACGATGCGGATGGTCCGCTCGGTGCGCGCTGGATGGCACCGTTTTCTTCTCGCTTCGAGGAAAACGGCGAAGCACTGGTGTACTACGATGATGCCGGCCGCAAACTGGACTACCCCTTATTGCCCTTGGGGGAGTCACTGAAAGATGAACTGGAAGGCCACACGCTTACCCGCCTGGACGACAAGCTGATTTCACTCAGTTTTGGGCATGAGCTGGTCCAGTTGTACGAGAAACAGGGGTCTCGTTATCTGTTGGCGCTGATTAAGGACCGTGCGGGCAACACGCTGGCAGTAAACTTTCGCGATGGCCGCATCAGCCAGTTGGTCAGCAGTGCCGGCTATCTTGTTGCCTTGTCCTACGATGCGCATGGCCGCATTGTCCAGATCAACCAGCAAGACCCAGAAACCCTCCGGCCATTGCGCAAATTGGCCGAGTATCACTACACAGAGCGGCAGCCTTTAAGCAGGGATGCCGGCGACTTGCTGTCCGCGACAGATGAGAACGGGCACAGCTGGAGCTACGCATATCAGCACCACCTGATTACGCGCTACACCGACCGCACTGGCCGTGGCACCACATTGGAGTGGGATGGCCACCATGCCGGCGCACGCGCCATTCATGAATACGCGGATGATGGCAGCCTGGATATCCGTCTGGCGTGGGATGAGCGCATCGATCTGACCTATGTCACCGACGCTTATGGCCGCACCACCGAGTATTACTTTGACGAAAAGGGCTACCACTACCGCACCATCTTCCCGGACAGAAGCGAAGAGTGGTTGAACTATGACGCCAACAAACGCCTGATTATTCACATTCATCCGGATGCCAGCCAGGACAACTACAGCTACGACGCCAAAGGCAATCTGGTGCTGCATGAGCGTGCTGATGGCAGCGAAGTGGCCTTTGCCTACGACGAGCAGGACAACCTGATTGAAATCACCGACCCCCTGGGTGAGAAATGGCTGCGCGCCTACGATGACAAGGGGCAGCTGATTGAAGAAACCGACCCGCTGGGTCACAAAACCAAGTACGCCTACAACGAGCAAGGCCTGCCGGTTGCCGTGACCGACGCCAAAGGCGGCGCCAAAAAGATCAGCTATCGTCCGGATGGCCTGCTGGAAAGCTATACCGACTGTTCCGGCAGCGTCACCCAATGGCAATACGATGAGCGTGGCCGCTCGGTACTCGTCATCGATGCCATGGGCAGCGCTACCCGCTACCAGTACGGCGACAATGGTGGCCTGCGCGCTATCGTGGCGCCGGATGGCCAGGCCACCCAGCTGGAGCACGATGCCGAATCCCGCCTGCTCAAGATCACCGACCCGCTGGGTCGCAACACACACTACGACTACGACAAGGCCGGGCGCCTGCAAAGCCGCACCGATGCCAACGGCCACGCACTGGCCTACCGCTACGACAAACTGGGCCGGCTGATTTCCCTGCGCAACGAAAACCACCGTCACTACCTGTTTGAATACGATGAAGGCGGACGGGTGATTGCGGAAACCGGCTTTGACGGTGCAGTTACCCGTTACCGTTACGACGATGCCGGTCGTCTCACCGAGCAACAGGAAGGCGATGTCGCCACCCACTACCGCTACGACCGCGCCGGTCGCCTGATCGAACGCAGCGCGCCGGGCAGCAAGGAAAACTTCGGCTACGATCCGGCTGGCCGCCTGTTCAAAGCCAAGAACCGCTATGCCAGCCTGCGCTGGATTTACGACCCGGTCGGCAATATCAGCGAAGAACACCACGGCTACCACCTTGCGGGCCTGCGACAAACCTTCCGCTGGCGGCATGAGTACGACGAGCTGGGCAACCGCATCGCTACGCTCCGCCCGGACGGCCACCGCGTGGACGTACTCAATTACGGCAGTGGCCACGTGCACGGCCTGCTGTTCGGCCAGCACGACATCCTGAATCTGGAGCGCGACAAACTGCACCGCGAAACCCAGCGCGTGCTGGGCAATGCGCTGCAGCAAACCCTGGCTTACGACAAAGCCGGCCGCCTCAGCAGCCAGCGCCTGAGTGGCACCACCCAATGGAGCCGCCAGTACCAGTACGATGCCGCCGGCCAACTCACCGGCATTGCCGACAATCGCAGCGGCCAGATCAACTACCGTTACGACCCGGTAGGCCGCTTGCTGGAGGCCGCTACCCCCAAAGGCGTGGAAAGCTTCCGCTTCGACCCGGCGGGTAACCTGCTGGACAACACCCCGACAGCCGACGGCCATCAGGACAACAGCCTGTTGGGCAATCTGCTAAGCCACTACGCCGGCCGTCACTACCGCTACGACAGCCGTGGCAACCTTATCGAAAAGCGCGTCAACGGCAGCCTTACCCAGCTGGAATGGGACGGCTACAACCGCCTGAGCCGGCTGACAGCGCCGGGTGGCGGCAGCACCGAATACCGCTATGACCCGCTGGGCCGCCGCATCGCCAAGCTCAGTCAGGGCAAGACAACCCTGTATGGCTGGGATGGCGACGTGCTGGCGTTTGAAACCCAAGACGACGCCGCCGTGCATTACCTGTTCGAACCCGGCAGCTTCATCCCGCTGGCCCAGGTGCACACCGACGCGATCCAGGGCGTGAAAGTGCCGGCATGGAACCAGTACAACCCCTACGACCCGGAGCGCGACCCGCTGCTGCAGGCAGGGCCGGAACCATCCTCCCCGCGCGCGGTGTACTACTACCACGCCGACCACCTCGGCACCCCGCAAGCCCTTACCGACGCGCAAGGCCAACTGGCACTGGAGATGGATTACAAGGCCTGGGGCGAAGCACGGGAAGTAATTGCCGAGGCAGCCGCCTCCGCTGGCATCCGCAACCCCTTCCGCTTCCAGGGGCAGTATCATGACGACGAATCAGGGCTGCACTACAACCGCCACCGCTACTATGATCCGGAGATAGGGCGGTTTATCTCGCGTGATCCGATTGGGTTGATGGGTGGGATTAATATCCATAGCTATGCGCCGAATCCGGTTGAGTGGGTTGATCCACTCGGTTTGGAGCGCTTTCCCACGTGGATGCCAACTAAGCAAGGATATCAGCGCCAGCATATCATTCCATATTCACTAAAAGGTCATCCAGTATTTGAAAAAGCAGGGTTGGATGTGAATTCTGCAGGAAATATGATGTATATGCCGGTGTGTGAGGGTATAGACTCCAAGAAGAAAGGATATCACCGAGGCTGGACCGAAGAGCATGCGGCTTATAATAGAATGGTGCAGGCTAAATTAGATGAGATGAATATTAAATCTCGTCAAGAAGGGTGGGATAAAGTGAGGGCGCAAAAGGAAATTTCTGACTTGCAATTGAAGCTTAGGGCAGACTTGAATTCTGGGAAGCTAACTTGTGCATCTCCAATGAGATCGAAAAATAAATGAGGTGTGGCGTGATGAGAATATATACTATGAGTACGGCGGAATCGAATGATAACTGCTATTTTGATGTAAAAGACACGAATGGGTCTGTTTTGGACCATTTTATGCTAGGTGTTCCTGTTGCTAGATTTGAAAAAGGATATCCTTTTGTTATGAAGGCTCAGTCTTTTTTTAATAAATCCAATTTTAATGCGTATGATTTTTTTGAGCCAACTATGGCTTTTCCTGTTTTTTCAACTCGTGCGGCTGATGCGTTGCGGGATAAAATGTCATCTCAGATGACATTTTATCCCGCAAAAGTCGATGTGAATGGCGGTCTTTATGAGGTTTTTGCTGGAGTAGTGTTGAATAGGAAAAGGGTATTTGAACGGGTGGGTGATTATGAGATACGTATTAGAGATGGGGTGGTGATGGATGATGAAGATTTTATTGTTAGAGATTTAGATAATCCACAATTTTTCTTTGCCACGGAGTCTATGCGACTCTTGTGTGATAGTTTGCGGTTAAATATTTTATTTAAAAATTTTTCGATGATGAAGTAATTACGAAAATGCGGTAAGTGTATGTAGTTGAGCAATTTTTAAAATTGATTTTTACTTCGTTATTGTTATTTATATCTGATTTCTGATTTTGAAGTAGAGTGAAGATGCAGGTAGTCCATTCTTTGTGATAGAAGAGTGGAAGGCAAAGTCATGGTGAAGTTATTGGGGATGTGAGCGCCATTATGCTACTACTGAGCAAATTAGTATGAAGAATGTTGTTAATTTCAAGACCAGCAAGTTAGGTGGTGAGTTTGGTGATATGTTTGAGGTGTTAAGGTTTAAAGAGAATATGGATTATGATTTGCTGGATATTTTCGATGCGGCAAAAAGTCAGCTCACCCTTATTGTCTCTGATCGCATGAGGAAAGCCATGATTGATAATGGCATAAAGGGAGTTGATTTCCTTGATCTTGATTCTGTGGTGCTGAATTCAGAAGAGAATATTTCTAAAGGGCTTGTGAGATACTTTCCTGTTTAGATAATCAAAAGGTACGGTGGCCCTGCGAGGTTTCGCCCCGGAATTAAGTAGTGCACGATCCTAGCGAACAATATCTTTACTCGGTTGCTATCGTGTAAGACGCTATCTGATATCAAATTTAGGGCTAAGAAAGTGGTTCTTGCCCGTCAATACCTCGTTGCTGCTTTGAAAGAAGTGGTCATCGCTCCTTAGTGCCCTCCTCAAGCGTTTTCTTGTCATCGCTTTTTGCTGAACTATCCAAGCAGTGACAGCACCAAATACCGCTATGACTCGCTGGGCCGCCGCATCGCCAAGCTCAGTCAGGGCAAGACAACCCTGTACGGCTGGGATGGCGACGTGCTGGCGTTTGAAACCCAAGACGACGCCGCCGTGCATTACCTGTTTGAACCCGGCAGCTTCATCCCGCTGGCCCAGGTGCACACTGACGCTATCCAAGGCGTGAAAGTGCCGGCATGGAACCAGTACGGAAAGAATGAGATCGGTTTAGTTTTCTGTAGTAGATAAATATAAAGTTTACAATAAAGATATTTTTATATATTTATAAATTGTGGCGAATAAGTTGGCTTATTTAAATTTTTGTCAGTGAATTTTTGATGATGCTATTTTTATTTTTTCGTATTGTGCTTAAATGGTTGGTGATCATAATTATTGGTTTTGTCTTGCTTGTGGCGGGAGGTTATGGGGTTTATAGAATATTAAGTATGTGGACATACGAAACTGATCTGATGGAGCATGAAAAGCCTTATGGTGGTGGCGACATTCGTATTCGCGACAGGCAAGTTATTATCTTCAAGCCTATTGGGCCCGAATTTAAATTCAAGCCCGCTGCCGAATTGAAAAATCCCGAAGTGGCAGAGTTCACAGAAGAGTGGATGAATAATGTCGATGAAATAGGGAATAGGGCTTCAGTCCGCTTATTACGGGGCGATATGGATAAGGGTGTTCATCGCATCTTTGAAAAGCCCGGTCAAAATGGTGCCTGGTGGATTTCCCCTGATTGGAAAACAATTTATGTGAGTACTGACTGGACAAACTTCAAGCTACCCAATGGTCCTGATGGTTATGGGCAACGTTGGCATACGTTGTGGAAATCAATAGATGGTGGGCAGAGCTGGCAGCAGTTGCAATGGCCAGAACGGGTTCAACCAGGCCAGCCCTTGTTCATGCCAGATGGCAAGCGCGGTTACTTGGTTGCCGATGGTATGCGCATATGGCGTACCTTTGATGGGGGACAGCGTTGGCAGGAAATTACTCTGCCTTCATGGACGAATCAGCAGCTTACTGGCCATCCGAGCGGAAATGGTTTGTTACCTATGATTAAAGACAGTCGGGCCACTTTCAGTGCTTTCGATCTGGCTGATGATGGTGCATTACGGGTGGCATTTTATGTACGCAAGGCAAAACTGGCTGCTGGTATCGGGGATGTGACCGAAAGTACATTGTTGTATCGTATTCCCTTATCTGCCTCGCTGGATGAATTGGCAGGTAAGTGGATGCAGCCAGAGATCGTTCTTCAACAGCAATCAGTGATAGATATCAAGGCATCACACGATGGCAGCTTGAATCTGATTACGCTATTGGGAAAATTAAAATCTGAAAAAGTAGCTGAAACCCAACAGCGTCCTGCGGCTTATATTCAATGGAAGGATGGAAAGGAAAGCTACCGTCATCAGTTTGACGAACACGTTGTTCCTGGTGCGCTATTTGTTGGGCCACAAGATCAACTGGTACTTGCCGGGGAAAGTTTAAATGAGAAGAAAACCACTTCTGATTCCATCACCCTGGTCAGTACCGACAGAGGCCAAACCTGGAAAGAGACTAACGATGGCATGGCCTATGCGTGGTACTACGAAGGGGATAAGAATCGTATCTGGAAGTATCAGTACCGGTCTTTATATTGGCGGGAATTGAATTAATAACTGAAATTGACTCCCTCCAGCTGGCAATGATGGTATTTACTCACCATCATCGCTGGCTGTTCCTGTATAGCCGTCATGGACCGCCCTGCTCCTAGCCCAGATAAAGAAAAACCTCCGCGACAGCCAGGCTGCAGGCGGAGGTTTGATCTGATGCGGGCAGTACTTACAGCATCCAGCCGATATGCGTGGGTACCTGGCCATCCACTGCCATCATCACCGACAGTGCGGTCACGGTGATGATGGAGAAGAAGAACACCTGGCGCGCCCAGACGCGGTCGTCGGTGCTTTCCTTGTAACCGGACAGCGCCATTTTCAGCCACCACAGGCTGGTAGCACAGGCCACCGCCAGATAGCCATAACCGGCGTAGCCGTAGAACACCAGCAGCAGCGTAGCCACAGCAAAAGCCAGGATGTACAGCACGATCTGTTGCTTGGCCTCGGAAATGCCCTTCACTACCGGCAGCACCGGAATCTTCGCGGCTTCGTAGTCCTTGAAGCGGAAGATGGCGATGGCGTAGGAGTGCGGCATTTGCCACAGGCAGAACATCAGCAGCAGGATGGCCGCACCGCTATCAAAGCGGCCACTGGCGGCACAGTAACCCGCCACTGGCGGTACTGCGCCGGACAGGCTGCCCACCAGGGTGCCGTATACCGACTTGCGCTTCATGTACAGGCTGTACACGCCGACATAGATCAGGAAACCGAACAGCGCGCAGCACAAGGCCAGCACATTGGTCCAGATGGCCAGCGTGGCAAAGCCGGCGACACCCAGCACAAAACCATGTGCCAGCGCTGCCTTGGGGCTCATGTCGCCAGTTACCAGCACCCGTTTCTGGGTGCGGGCCATGCGTGCGTCGATATCGCGGTCGATACAGTTGTTGATGGCGCAGCCGGAGGCCACCACCAAGGACAACCCGGCCACCGTGGCCAGCAGCAGGGTCCAGTCCAGCCTACCCTGCGTTGCCAGCAAGAAACCGCCCACGGTGGAGATGAGGTTGCCGAAGATGATGCCCGGCTTGGTCACCTGCAAATAGCGCTTGAGTTTCATCACGTCCCGGCTCAGCGCAGCATCAGTGCATCGGCGGTGGAGATGATCCACACCGACAGGCCCACCAGCATCACGATGATCATCGCGGTGAACAGGAAGGAGAAGCTGTTGAGCTTGCCGTCCTTGGTAAAGTTCAGATGCAGGAAGTACTTGAGGTGCACGATGATCTGCACCACGGCAAAGCCGAAGATGCCGATAACGGTGGCCTGCTTGGTGAAGCTGCCGCTCATCACCATCCAGAACGGGATGGCGGTGAGGATGACCGCCAGCACGAAGCCGGTAAGGTAGCTTTTTACGCTGCCATGATCGGCAGCATGTTCATGTGCCTGGCTCATTACATGGCTCCTTTCAGGTACACGACGGTAAACACGCAGATCCACACGATGTCCAGGAAGTGCCAGAACAGGCTGAGGCAGTTCAGGCGGGTCATGGCGCGGCCGGTCAGGCCGGTCTTGGCCACTTCAAACATCATCACCGTCATCCAGATCAGGCCGGCAGTAACGTGCAGGCCGTGCAGGCCCACCAGGCCGAAGAAGGACGACAAGAAGGCGCTGACATTGGGGCCATGGCCTTCGGCGATCAGGTGGTGAAACTCGTTCACTTCCATGCCGATAAACACGGCGCCGCAGGCAAAGGTGACGGCCAGCCAGCCGAGTACGGCCGACTTGTTGCCCTTGTAACCGGCAATCATGGCAAAACCATAGGTGATGGAGGACAGCAGCAGAGCTGCGGTTTCACCCATCACATAAGGCAGCTCAAAGATTTCCTTGCCCGAAACGCCGGTGGCAACGTTGCGGTACAGCACCGCGTACGCCGCAAAAGCCGTGGCGAACAGGATGCAGTCGGTCATCAGATAAAACCAGAAGCCCAGCACGGTTTGCGAACCGCTGTCGTGGTGCTCGTGGTCGTCATGCGCGTCGTGCGCGTGCTCTACATAAGTACTCATCTTGGCTCAACCTGTTAAGCGGTAGTGGTGGGACGGCTGCCACGACGCGGCTTGTCGGCATCGCGTTCGCTGTAGTTGTCCACATCAATGCCCATTTGCTCGAAGTGGGCACGCTCGATTGTTTCGACTTCATCCGGCTGTACGTAGTAGTCCAGATTGTTGTCGTAGGCACGGGCCAGCATGGCGCCGATGATGCCAACCAGGCCAACAATTGCCAGCCACCAGATATGCCAGATCAAGGCAAAACCCAGCAGGGTGGTGAAGCCGCCGATGTACACGCCGGTGGCGGTATTGCTTGGCATGTGAATCGGTGCGTACTTCTGCGGCACCTTGTAGGCCTCGCCCTTTTCCTTCATGTCGGTGAAGGCGTCGATATCATGCACATGCGGCACAACGGCAAAGTTGTAGAACGGCGGCGGCGAGGAAGTGGACCATTCCAGGGTATGGCCATTCCACGGGTCGCCGGTCACGTCGGCCAGTTTCTTGCGATCACGGATGCTCACCACAATCTGCAGCAGCTGGCAGCCGATACCGCAGGCAATCAGCACCGCGCCCACGCAGGCCAGATACAGCCACGGGTCCCATGCCGGATTGTCGGTATGGTTCAGACGACGGGTCATACCCAGGAAGCCCAGCACGTACAGCGGAATGAAGGCAAACATGAAGCCGCTTTGCCAGAACCAGAAAGCCGCCTTGCCCAGTTTTTCATTCAGCTTGAAGCCGAAGGCCTTGGGGAACCAGTAAGAGAAACCAGCCAGATAGCCAAATACCGCGCCACCAATGATGGTGTTGTGGAAGTGGGCAATCAGGAACAGGCTGTTGTGCAGCACAAAGTCAGCACCCGGTACCGCCATCAGCACGCCGGTCATGCCGCCGATGGAGAAGGTCACCATGAAGCCCATGGTCCACAGTACCGGCGGGGTAAAGCGGATACGCCCCTGATACATGGTGAACAGCCAGTTGAACAGCTTCACGCCGGTTGGCACCGAAATCACCATGGTGGCGATACCGAAGAAGGCGTTGACGTCCGCACCGGAACCCATGGTGAAGAAGTGGTGCAGCCACACCATGAAGCCCAGTACCGAAATCACGCCACTGGCGATGATCATGGAAGTATGGCCAAACAGGCGCTTGCCAGAGAAGGTGGAGATGACTTCGGAGAAGATACCGAAGGCCGGCAGCACCAGAATGTAAACTTCAGGATGGCCCCAGGCCCAGAACAGGTTCAGGTACATCATGGCGTTGCCACCGGCTTCCGCAGTAAAGAAGTGGAAGTCCAGGTAGCGGTCCAGGCTCAGCATGGCCAGCGCGCCGGTCAGGATGGGGAAGGAAGCCACGATCAGCACGTTGGCCCAGGTGCAGGTCCAGGTAAAGATCGGCATTTGCATCAGCTTCATGCCCGGTGCGCGCATCTTGATGATGGTGACCAGGAAGTTGATCGCCGTTAGCGTCGTCCCTATCCCCGATATCTGTAGCGCCCAGGTGTAGTAATCCACCCCCACATCAGGACTGAAACCCAGCTCGGACAACGGCGGATAGGCCACCCAGCCGGTACGGGCAAAGTTGCCCACCCCCAGCGACAGGTTGACCAGGATTACCGCCGACACCAACAGCCAGAAGCTCAGCGAGTTGAGGAAGGGGAAGGCCACGTCGCGCGCGCCAATCTGC
This sequence comes from Aquitalea sp. FG25, assembly GCF_057809375.1. Classification (NCBI taxonomy): domain Bacteria; kingdom Pseudomonadati; phylum Pseudomonadota; class Betaproteobacteria; order Neisseriales; family Chromobacteriaceae; genus Aquitalea; species Aquitalea sp. FG25. The sequence continues at coordinate 6,799 of NZ_JBMDJV010000045.1, read as the reverse complement.
AGCGGCACCACGATGTTCATCAGGCCGGTCATGAAAGGCATGGCCATGAAGATGATCATGATCACACCGTGCGCGGTGAAGATCTGGTCGTAGTGCTCTGGCGGGAATACCCCCAGATGCCCGTCGGTGGCCATAGCCAGTTGGGCACGCATCATCAGTGCATCGGCAAAGCCGCGCAGCAGCATAACCATGGCGACGATGATGTACATCACGCCGATTTTCTTGTGGTCAACCGAGGTCAGCCACTCTTTCCACAGATAGCCCCATTTGCCAAATTTGGTAATGAGTGCCATCACCAGCAGGCCCATCAGGCCAGCGCCGGACAGCGCAGCCACAATGATGGGTTCCTTGTAAGGGATGGCATCCAGAGTCAGTTTGCCTAACAACATCGATTATTGCTCCTTGACGGCCGGGGTTTCGCACAGACGCTTGGTCAGTGCTGCCAGCTTCAGTTCGTCGTCGGTGGCAGCCAGCGACTGGCGACCTGCCATGTATTTGTGCAGCACGGCATCAAACAGACGCGGTTCAGGCGTATTGAAGAAGGCCACGGCATTGTTTTCGCTCGGCTTGGCCAGGGCGAGGTAGGTGTCGGCATTCAAGGCCTTGCCCGTTGTGCGCACCTTCTGTACCCAGGCATCAAACTGTTCTGGCGTTTCGGTGGCGATGGCATTGAACTTCATGCCGGAGAAGCCCGCACCGCTGTAGTTGGCGGAGAAGCCCTTGTAGGTACCCGCCTCGTTGGCCACCAGATGCAGCTTGGTTTCCATGCCGGCCATGGCGTAAATCTGGCCGCCCAGCTGCGGAATGAAGAAGGAGTTCATCGCAGCATCAGAGGTAATGCGGAAGTTAACCGGCACATCCTTGGGGAAGGCAATCTGGTTGACGGTGGCGATGTGCAAATCCGGGTAGATGAACAGCCACTTCCAGTTCATGGCCACCACCTGCACATTGATCGGCTTCTTGTCCGAATCCAGCGGGCGGTACGGGTCCAGCTTGTGGGTGGTTTTCCAGGTCACCACAGCCAGACAGGCCACGATGATGATGGGAATGATCCAGACCACAGCCTCGATCTTGTTGGAGTGGGACCACTTGGGTGTGTAGATGGCGTCCTTGTTGCTGGCGCGATACTTCCAGGCAAACAGGAAAGTCATCACGATCACCGGAATGACAACCAGCAACATCAGCACGGTGGCCGTGATGATCAGGGACTTCTCATCCGCTGCAACCTGCCCTTTCGGGTCAAGAATGCCACCCTGACAACCGGTGAGCAGTGCAGTCACGACAGGAGAAAGCCCCCACAACAGGCGGGTGGGTCTAGAGTTTCTCATCATACGACTTTACGGGTTAAAGATTCGTTGCTCGCTTGCACGAGAGACGGAGTCATGGCGGGTGCGGCCATGCCACCGTCAGTGATGCCACAGGCGGGGGCAAGCCCCGCAGTCCGGACCTGGCTCGCACACACGCAGCCCTGTCCAGGGTGAATATCGTTCCGTAAATACTGTCGGCATGGGTGGTTTGGCTGCCGCAGGCAGTACCAGGCATACCGCTGTAAGCCGTGCTGCCAGGCAGCACCGGCGTGGCGGGCCTTCTTGAAGAAAACACACCACACCACCACCTGCGAAGGAAAAGTCGAACAGCCTGATGACGCTGGCTGACAAGCTTGCGACAATTTGTCACAGTGGCGGGCGCGCTATTAAAAATCAGTTTCATTGCGCTTAGCAAGCAAGCAGCGGGCGGTTTGGGGTGGAAAATACGCCTCAAAATGGTGCATATTTGATTTGCATCAAGGCAAACAAGCCTGATTCGTGGCTGGCGCGACAACGATTTAAGCCATAAGCATGGCTTACGCAATGCAGCATCCGAACCGTTACATTTTGTTACAAGAAAATGTCAGCGCGCCGGTGTCCTCTTGCGTCAGCAAGCACTGCACCCCGTGCCTGGGGCATGAAAAAACCGCCGCTTGCAAGCAAGTCGGCGGCTGGTGAAAATCCGGTTACGGCAGATTCAGCGTTCGAGCGCCAGAATGGCCTCCAGGTCCTGATCCACCTTGCGCATGCGCTCGTACAGCTCACCGGTACTGTCCACCATCTGGTCCAGTTGCTCCTGGCTGCTATTGGACGACGCAGTCAGTTTGCCCAGCAGCTCCACAACCTGCTGCATATCACCGGCAAAGCTGCTGACATGCTCGCTCATCAGGCGCATGTCTACGCCAACTTGCGCCACACCGCTCATCACATGCTCCACCGCACCACCGGTGGCATCCAGATTGGACTGGGTGTTATTGGCCAGTTTGCGCACTTCATCCGCCACCACGGCAAAGCCACGGCCAGCTTCACCGGCACGTGCGGCCTCAATTGCCGCATTCAGCGCCAGAAGATTGGTCTGCTCGGCAATCTTCTTGATCATCAGCATCACGTCGCCAATCTGCCGGGCATCCTTTTCCAGCTCGACAATGCGCAGGCTGACATTGGCCGAAGTCTTGTTGCCCTGCTCTACACTGCCGGAAAAGCGGGAAATCTCGTTCTGGATAGCAACCAGGTGGGTCACCAGCTCGGCGGAGGCCTGGCGGAACAGCGGCAGGCTTTCCATCAGTTGGCTGGCAAAGCTCTTGTAACCCTGCAGCTCATGAATGACCTGCGACTTCATCCGGTCGATACACTGCGCCCGCGACACTTCACGACTGTAGAAATAGTTCTTGAAATTGGCATAGTGCACCGGGAATCGCTGGATAAAATCATCCTGGAAATTGTCCTGGGCGGGATAAAAGAAGATGGCGGTCTGGGTCTGGTTGATATTCACACCCAGTAATTCACCAAACGAGGAAAAGCCCGCCACCGGGATATCACCGTAGACATTGCTGCCGGCAAGTGCCGCACCGTTGTTGAGTCGACGCAAGATACAGTCGTTGAGCAAGCCGCCAATGGCTTGCGGCTTGCCCTGGGTAAAGCGGGAAAAGTCGCTCTGGGTGCGTTCTACCAGGCCCTCCTGCTTGAGCAGATGCAGCTCTTCGCCAAACGACAGATCACAGGCAAAGTGCAATATCCCGCGCTCGGCATCCACGCTCAACACCGAACGGACAAACATTTCATTCTTGATCTTGATGCCGAAGCTGAACGTGCCCAAACGCTCGGCCACTTCGGCCGGTCGACAGGAAAAATGGCGAGCCAACACCTCTACCACATTGGCTACCTTGCCATCTCGGTCAAATACCGACTCGACGCTGCGCAGTTCGGAACAAGCCTTGGCAATGGTGAAGGAAGTTCCGGTGTCCTGGAAGTTCTGCGACTTGAACACGCCATAACGGTAAGCCGGTGCCAACTTGATGAAAACCAGCACGGCGTGGCCTTCGCGCACGCTCTGGCCGTCGTGCAAGCGGGTCATCGAAAAATCCAGCGGACCACCGGCAGAACCGCCAATGAACAAGTAGGGGAAACGGTCCGACTCGTAAATAGCCTCCATCAGATAGCTTTCACTGTTGGACAGGCCATCCACCAGCGTCAGCACGAAACCTTCCTGATAGTTCATCGAAAACCCTGGCTGCACCCGTGCCAGATTATCGATCAGACGGCGCACGCGCTCGTCATGCGCCAGCTTGGGCTGGCCGGCCTTGATGTCTTCGCAACCCAGCGGCACGCTCGCCACATGGACGCCAGACAGCAGCTTCTTGTCGAACAGCTGGAACACCATGCTGTCCCAACCGGCATTGGCCGGGAGATAAAGCGGGTCATTTGCCTTGATGGAACACAACTCGCCTGCGGTGGTGGTCAGCACCACCTTGGCACCGGGAAACGCCGCTGCGGCGCTACGCGCTACCTGGTCCAGATTGGCGGCCGGATTGATAAAGCCGAGTACCAGAGCGATATCGTCCCGACTGGCGGCACGCAGATCGTTATCCACGGAAGAGGTGCGGCTGCGAATGATCTGGATGGGAGCAGAGCCCTGCTTGCCTGGCTCGCTTTGAATGGTGGGTTTATTGCGCTTGAAAAACATCCTGTCACTCTCCCATTGGCAATGTGAATCATTATTATTTTCATGCTTATGACATGCTTTAAAATGCATATTAGCAAGAAAAACAGTGCATTCCAGCAAGTTATTACGAATGTTCTGATCTAACTCAGAGCCACATCCTGCGTAGTCCACGGTTGAGTCTGTGCGCACCTCGCGCCATACTCCTGCGGTACTGATTCAACCGGATGGATAGCAAGGCATGACTTACCGTATCGTATTTGTAGAAGATGACGCCGATCTGGCCGAACTGATCAGCGACTTTCTGGCCCGCCACGAAATGGATGTCGTGATTGAACCTCGCGGCGACACGGCGCTCGCCACCATCGCGCGCGAAGCACCCGATATGGTCTTGCTCGACATCATGCTGCCCGGCAAGGACGGCCTATCCATCTGCCGCGAACTGCGGCCCAACTTTGATGGCCCCATCATCATGCTGACCTCGCTGGACAGCGACATGAACCAGATCCTGGGCCTGGAGCTGGGTGCCAACGACTACATCCTCAAAACCACCCCGCCCTCGGTGCTGGTGGCACGCCTGCGTTCGCAACTGCGCAATATGCGACCGATGCAGCCGGCAAGCGAGGCCGCACCGATCAAAACGCAGCGCAAGCTGATATTCGGCCAGCTATCGATAGACCCGGTCAGCCGCGACGTGATCCTGGGCAAGGAAAAAGTTGCCCTTTCCACCTCCGACTTCGACCTGTTGTGGCTGCTGGCCAACCATGCCGGCGAAACCCTCAACCGCGACATCCTGCTCAAAGAGATGCGCGGCGTCAGCTATGACGGCCTGGACCGCAGCATCGACGTGGCCATTTCACGCCTGCGCAAAAAACTGGGCGACAACCCCACCGAACCCTTCCGCATCAAGACAGTACGCAATCGCGGCTATCTGTTCTCGCTGTCCGGCTGGGAATAAGCGATGCGTCGTCTGTTCATCCAGTTTTACCTGTTGCTGGTTACCTGTTTCATGGTGGCGGTGGTGATGGTTGGCGCGGTTTACAAGCAGGCGGTGGACGATGTGGGCGAGCGCTACCTGTCCGACCTGCTGCGCACCACCCTGTCGCTGATCGAGGCAGACCTGCACGGCGTGCCGGAAGACCGCTGGACGGAAACCCTGCAAAGCTCCAACCACGACTTCACCTTCAAGGTAACGGTGGAAAAGCAAAGCAGCTACCTACTGGATGAAGAGTCGGAAGATGCGCTGAACCGGGGCGAAATCGTCATGCTGGAAGACAAATACCTCTTCTTGCAAAAAATTGAGGACAGCAACTATTTGCTGGTTGCCGGCCCGCTGCGCTATCTGTTTTTCCTGCATCAGCTCAAATCAGTGGATTACGCCTTGCTGGCGCTGCTGGGATTGTCGCTGGCGATACCGGTATTCCTGTGGATGCAGCCACACTGGAAGGATCTGGTCACCCTGGAAAAGACTGCCGGCAAACTTGCCGGTGGCGATTTTTCCGCCCGAGTGCACCTGCCCAGTCGCTCAGGGGTACGCCAGGTTGCCGCCGCGTTCAACCACATGGCCGACAGCATTGCCGCCTTGCTGGCCAGCAAAAAGGCCCTGACCAATGCAGTTGCCCACGAACTACGCACCCCGCTGGCACGGCTGCGCTACCGGCTGGCCCTGCTGGAAGGCGATGAGGACTCTCCGGCCAAGAAAGCGATTGAAAAAGACCTGGACGCCATCGACTCGCTGGTGGAAGAGCTGCTGTTTCATGCCAAGCTGGACCGGCCAGAAGCACCACTGCAACTCACCCAGTTTGATGCGGTGGCCTGGGCAAGGGAGCGCATTCACGAACAAGCCACCCTGGCACCAGACATGCACTGGATAGAACCAGCGGGGGACGAGCTGGTATTTCTTGCCGACCAGTATCTGGTCACCCGGGCGCTGGACAATTTCCTGTCCAATGCGCGCCGCTACGCCAGCAGTACCATCCAGACCACGCTCAGCGTAGAAAACCGCAACTGCACCATCATGGTGGATGACGACGGTCCGGGCATTCCCGAAGCCGACCGAGCCAGGGTATTCGACCCCTTCATCCGGCTGGATGAAAGTCGTGGCCGCAAAACCGGGGGCCACGGGCTGGGGCTGGCCATCGTCGCGGGCATTGCCCGTCTGCACCATGGCGAAGTGCGGGTTGAAGCTTCGCCACTGGGCGGTGCACGATTCATTATTCGTTGGCCAACATGAGAATGTACATTTAGTTACATTGAGATACATGGTTCGGGTAGACGCTACCCGGCCCACCCCGTTACGATGCCCCCCTGAATAGGACTATCAGTCCGCTTTCCAACTTGAATTTTCAAGATGAACTTAGGAGTTGTATAAAAATGAAAAAGCTGGCTCTGCTCGCTCTGACCGCTGCCTTCGGCCTGACCTCTACTGCTGCTTTCGCTGCTGACACTTCCGCTCCGGTAGCTATCCACAAAGCTAAAAAAGCTGAGAAGAAAGTAAAGAAAGACGCTTCCGCTCAGAAAGCGCAAGCCGCTGAAGCTTCCGCTCCGGCCAAGAAAGCTAAAAAAGTAGCCAAGAAAGACGCTTCCGCTCAGAAAGCTCAAGCCGCTGAAGCTTCCGCTCCGGCCAAGAAAGCTAAAAAAGTAGCTAAGAAAGATGCTTCCGCTCAGAAAGCTCAAGCTGCTGAAGCTTCCGCTCCGGCTAAGAAAGCCAAGAAAGTAAAGGCTAAGAAGGACGCTTCCGCTCAGAAAGCCCAAGCTGCTGACGCTTCCGCTCCGGCCAAGAAAGCCAAGAAAGTAAAGGCTAAGAAGGACGCTTCCGCTCAGAAAGCCCAAG
>NZ_JBMDJV010000044.1:0-20036 GCF_057809375.1 Aquitalea sp. FG25 | reverse complement strand
CCCCCCCCCCCCCCCCCCCCCCCCCCCCCCCCCCCCCCCCCCCCCCCCCCCCGCCACCAGGCTGGATTCGCTCAGATGCCCCAGGCGAATGGCCAGGTCATAGCCCTCGGCCACCAGGTCCAGCACCTGATTGGTAAGGTTGAGCTGGATGTCCAGCGCCGGATATTGCTGCAAAAAATCGGTGATGAGCGGGGCGATGTGGCTTTCACCATAAGCCACCGGGGCGGTGAGCTTGAGCCTGCCTTGCGGCACCGCCTGATGCAGCGACAGCGCGCGTTCGGCCTCGTCCAGCCCGTCCAGCAACTGGCGGCAATGTTGCAGATACAGCTGGCCGCTTTCGGTCAGCGTCAGCTGGCGGGTGGTGCGGTATAGCAGCTGTACATGCAGGCGCTGTTCCAGCCGGGTGACCTCGCGGCTGACCTGCGCCACCGACAGATCCAGCGCGCGTGCGGCGCGGGTAAAGCTGCCCAGCTCGGCCACGCTAACGAACTCGCTTACCCCTTGCCATGTCGGCATTATTGCTCCTGAGAAAAAATCATTTACTGATTAGGCGGATTATCTACAAAAACAGTCGCAATACAATGGCGCTTTACTGCTGCCAGCCAGCAGCCCTATCCAGCCGCCCCGCGCACGGCAGCATATTGCCGTTGCGGGCGGCTTACCCCGTCAGGAGATCGCCATGAGTCAAGACATCATCAAGTGCAAGGCCGCCGTAGCCTGGGCCGCCGGTCAACCGCTGTCCATCGAGGAAGTGGAAGTGGCCCCGCCCAAGGCGGGTGAGGTACGGGTGAAACTGGTGGCCACCGGGGTGTGCCACACCGATGCCTACACCTTGTCCGGTGCCGACCCGGAAGGCATCTTCCCCTGCATCCTGGGCCATGAAGGCGGCGGCATTGTGGAGTCGGTGGGTGAAGGTGTCACCAGCGTAGCGGTGGGCGACCATGTGATCCCGCTGTACACGCCGGAATGCGGCGAGTGCAAGTTCTGCAAGTCCGGCAAGACCAATCTGTGCCAGAAAATCCGCGCCACCCAGGGTAAGGGCCTGATGCCGGATGGCACCACGCGCTTCTCCAAGGATGGCCAGCCCATCTACCACTACATGGGCACCTCCACTTTTGCCGAATACACCGTGCTGCCGGAAATCTCGCTGGCCAAGGTGAACAAGGCCGCGCCGCTGGAAGAAGTGTGCCTGCTGGGTTGTGGCGTCACCACCGGCATGGGTGCGGTGGTGAACACCGCCAAGGTGAAGGCGGGCGATACCGTGGCCATCTTCGGCCTGGGTGGCATTGGCCTGTCGGCCATCATCGGCGCGCGCATGTCCGGGGCCAGCCGCATCATCGGCATCGACATCAATGAGAGCAAGTTTGAGCTGGCGAAAAAACTGGGGGCGACCGACTGCATCAACCCGACGCTGTTCGACAAGCCGATCCAGGACGTAATCGTGGAAATGACTGACGGCGGCGTGGATTTCTCTTTCGAGTGCATCGGCAACGTCAATGTAATGCGCTCGGCGCTGGAATGCTGCCACAAGGGCTGGGGTGAATCGGTGATTATCGGCGTGGCCGGGGCCGGTCAGGAAATCTCCACCCGTCCCTTCCAGCTGGTGACTGGCCGGGTATGGCGCGGCTCCGCCTTTGGCGGCGTGCGTGGCCGTTCCGAACTGCCCACCTATGTGGAACGCTACCTGAAAGGCGAATTCCGCCTGGACGATTTCATCACCCACACCATGCCGCTGGAAGACGTGAACACCGCCTTCGAGCTGATGCATGAGGGCAAGAGTATTCGTTCCGTGATTCATTACGGCAAGTAAGCGCCGCTAACAAAACCCTGTTGCTGCATTGCGCCTCCTTGCCCCAGAGACGCTGTGCTCTTGTTAGCTGCTCTTAGCGCCACCCTGCCGGGCCGCTTTACTGCTGGCCCGGCTTGTTCCGGGAGACGGAAATGAATCTGGAAAACATCAGCAGTACCATGTGCTTTGGCGGCTGGCACAAGCAATACCTGCACGACTCTGCCGTGCTCTCTTGCCGCATGCGCTTTGCCATCTACCTGCCACCGCAGGCCGCGCGTGGTGACAAGGTGCCGGTGTTGTACTGGCTGTCCGGCCTGACCTGCAGCGATGAAAACTTCATGCAGAAAGCCGGTGCGCAGCGGATTGCCGCCGAACTGGGCATCGCCATCGTGGCCCCGGACACCAGCCCGCGCGGTGAAGGCGTGGCAGACGATGCAGCCTACGATCTGGGCCAGGGTGCGGGCTTTTACCTCAATGCCACCCAAGCGCCGTGGAATCGTCACTACCAGATGTATGACTATGTCAGCCGCGAGCTACCCGCGCTGATTGAGGCGCACTTTCCGGTGAGCACGCGTCGTGCCATTGCCGGTCATTCCATGGGCGGACATGGTGCGCTGATTTGTGCGCTCAAGCGGCCACAGGATTATGTATCGGTATCGGCCTTCAGCCCGATTGCCAACCCGGCAAACGTACCGTGGGGACAAAAGGCCTTTACCGCCTATCTGGGCGAAGAGCGTCAGCAGTGGCTGCAATGGGATGCCTGCCATTTGCTGGGGCAGGTCGCGCAGATACCACCGCTGCGGGTGGATATCGGTCTGGCGGATGGCTTTCTGGAGGAACAGCTGAAACCCGATGCGCTGGAAGCCGCAGCCCGCCAGGCTGGCCATGCCTTGCAGTTGCACCGTCATCCTGGCTATGACCACAGCTATTACTTCATTGCCAGCTTCATCGAAGAACAGCTGCACTTTCATGCCGGGTATCTGCATTCCTAAGCCTGTCATGCAGCCGGCAATCTAGTGAACGATGGCCGGCTGCCGATACCACCCGGACAGCACTCAAAGCGTGGCGGCGGCGTTTCGCTCCCGGCGCGTACACACGCTGACCAGCACAAAGCTGAGCACACTCACGACCAGACTCTGGTAAATGGGTATATTGGAATCCAGCCCATAGTTGCACATGGACAGAATGGCCGTACCGCAGCCCAGCAACATGCTGGCAATAGCCCCCTCCGTGGTGGCCCGTGGCCAGTAAACCGCTCCCAGCAATGGCACCAGCATGCCAGCCACCAGCAGGTTGTAAGCCAGCGTCAACGCAGTAATGACATCGCTCACCACCATGGCCAGTGCCAGCACCAGCAGGCCTACCAGCAGGGTGACAATACGGTTGGTCCACAGACTACAGCCCTCACGGCCGCTGAGGTCTTCGGTCAGCGTGGTGGACGCGGCCAGCAGCGCAGCACTGGCGGTAGACATCATTGCAGCCAGTGCTGCGGCAATCACCAGCCCGCGCACCCCGTCCGGCAAGCCTTCCTTCACCATGGAGGCAAAGGCATTGGCCGGCACCGCCAGATCAGGCAGCAATACCTTGGTGGCCATGCCGATGGCAGCACAAATCAGGCCGTACACGATGCAGTAAATCCCGGCAATCGTGCCGGCATAGCGCGCCACGCCCTCGCTACGGGCGGTGAATACCCGCTGCCAGATGTCCTGACCGATCAGGATGCCGAAGAAGTAGATGACAAAGAAGGTCAGGATGGTTTCACCACCGATGGCAGTAAAGCTGAAGTAAGACGCCGGCAGCTTGGTTGCCAGCTGTTCCCAGCCACCCACGCGGTACAAGCAGATCGGCAGCAGGATAAACATCAGGCCGATGGTCTTGATCATAAACTGCACAATGTCGGTCAGCGTCAGCGACCACATGCCGCCCACAGCGGAATACAGCACCACCACGCCGCCGCCAATCAGCACCGCCTGCCAGAACTGCAGGGTAAACAGCACCTGCATCACGGTGGCCATGGCCAGTACCGAGGTGACACTGAGCATCACCGCATACATCAGCATGACCAGTGCACTAGTGCGGCGCGCCACGGTGTTGTAGCGGCGCTCCAACACCTGGGTAACGGTAAACACTTTCAGCTTCAGCAGCGGTTTGGCCAGGAACAGGTTCAGCACCAGGATGCCGCAGCCCAGCGCCGCACACAGCCAGAAACCGGAGATACCGTACAGGTAGCCCAGTTTGACCGTACCGACAGTAGAGGCACCGCCCAGCACGGTAGCGGCCATGGTACCCATGTAAAAGCCGGGCCCCAGGTTACGGCCTGCCACCAGAAATTCCTCCCGGCTACTGGCGCGGCGCATGCCCAGCCAGCCCAGCAATAACATGCAGCCGATATAGACGAACACAACGAAGAGATCGAGTCCCATGGTCTTTCTCCTAACTCTGCCTTGTTGGCAATTGGCGATATACAGATTGTCATTGGCCGCTCTGTGGCGGCCTGGGTAGTGGCATCAACGCCGGGTGGTCACACCGGGCAGAACGCACAACATCTCGAACAGCAGATTGGCTGCCAGCAAGGCGGTATTGCCGGTGGTGTCATAGGGAGGGGAAACCTCGACCAGATCACAGCCCACCAGGTTCAGGCCATGGCAGCCACGCACGATTTCCAGCGCCTGCACCGAAGTCAGGCCGGCAATCTCCGGCGTACCGGTTCCCGGTGCAAAGGCAGGGTCGATGCCATCGATATCAAAACTCAGGTAGACCGGCCCACCGCCCAACTGCTGACGCACCTCCTGCATCAGGCCTTCCAGCGAGCGGTTCCAACAGGCTTCCGCCGGGATCACGCGAAAACCCTGACGCCGCGCCCAGTCGAAATCTTCGGCGGCATAGCCGCTACCGCGCAGGCCGATCTGCACGACGCGGCCCGCAGCCAGCAGGCCCTCTTCCTGCGCACGGCGGAAGGTGGTGCCGTGGGCAATCTTTTCGCCAAACATCTCGTCGTTGATATCAGCATGGGCATCGACATGGATCAGCCCCACCGGGCCATGCTTGGCCGCAATGGCACGCAGAATAGGCAGGGTGACCGTGTGGTCGCCACCCAGGCCCAGCGGAATCACGTCGTTCTGCAGCAGCGCGCGGTAGCCCGCTTCAATACGCGCCACGCTGTCCAGCAGGTTGTAGGGATTGGTGGCGATATCGCCAATATCGGCCACTTGCAGGGTGTCAAAGGGCGCAGCACCGGTGCCCATGTTGTAGGGGCGCAGCAGGACCGATTCATTGCGGATTTCGCGTGGGCCAAAACGGGTACCACTACGGTTGGAAGTGCCAATATCCAGCGGCAGGCCGACAAATACGGCGTCCAGACCAGCGGTGGTCTCTACCTTGGGCAGACGCATCATGGTGGCAATGCCGCCAAATCGCGGCATGCTATTGCCCCCCAGCGGCTGATTGCGTTCAGCGATAGACATGCAGGCTCCTGAAACTGAGTTTGAAAGAGGGCTCAGTCTATTCAGGCGGCAACTTGGGAAAAATCACCGTATTCCACTGTTTACATTGATAAATCTGAATGTGTGTAATGACAGGCCTGACCCACCGCCTCTACCGGGATAAAACCATGCTCAATACCCTGTCCAGCCTTGATTTACGCCTTATCAGGGTTTTTCGTGCCATCGTCGATGCTGGCGGCATTTCGGCTGCCCAGTCCACGCTGAATGTCAGCCAATCCACCATCAGCAACCAGTTGGCCGCGCTGGAAACCCGGCTGGGCTACCGCCTGTGCGAGCGGGGCCGAACCGGCTTTGCCCTCACTGCCAAGGGCAGCCAGCTGCTCAATGCCAGCCGCCAGTTGCTGGATGCAGCCGAAGCTTTTTGCGTGGAAGCGCGGCAACTGGAACGCAAGCTGGTAGGACAATTAAGAATTGGCGTGGTGGGGCATACCACCATGCGGGCGCATGCCCGGCTGTCGGAAACCATACGGCGCTTTCGCCAGCGCGAAGAAGCCGTAGAGCTGGTGCTGTCCATGCTGGCACCCGGCACGCTGGAAGAAGCGCTGATCAATGGAGAAATTCACCTGGGCATCGGCTATTTCTGGCACCGCTCACCCAGCCTGCAATATCTGCCGCTGTTTACCGAACACCAGATCGCCTATTGCAGCCAGGACCACCCTCTGTTTCAGCGGGCAGGCAATATGCCGGTGGAGGAAGCCGCCCGACACGACTGGGCCTGGCGCAGCTACCCGCTGCCAGACATCCCGCTGCCGGTGGAAAACTGGTGCATCACCGCGCGCGCCGACAATATGGAGGCAATGGCCGTGCTGATTCTATCCGGCCACCATCTGGGCTTCTTGCCCGAGCACTTCGCCCGCCCCATGGTGGAGCAGGGCCTGCTGCGGGCGCTCAATTCAACGTTGTTGTGCTACCACCCCACCTTTCACATGGTGACGCGACAAAGCTCACGGCAAAGCGAAGTAGTCAGCGCCTTCATGCAGGATTTGCTGGCGGCACATCAGCTGCCACTTCCCCACTGAGCGGCGCTGTCGGTGCGAGGCCCACAGCCACTTAGCCCACATCCAGCCAGTTGGCTACTCTGGGCCAGATTTCCAGCGCGGCACGGCGCGACAGCAAAATGCTGCCGTGCCGATAGCCCGCTGCGATGCCACCCTGCCCAGCCAGCAAGTAGCGATGCGGCAAGCCGGACAAAGCCTGGAAGAAACGGCGGCAGGCTGCAGGAGGGGCAATGAAACGGTCTTGATCGGCACACACCGCCAGCACCGGAAACGGCAAATGCGCCAACGCTGGCAGATAATCAAAGCCATCACGGCCAACAAAACGGCCTGCCAGATTCCAATCAAACCACTGGGACATCAGATAAAACGATTCATCCTGCACGCCAATGCCCAAACGCTTGCCTGGCACCCTCCCCAGACAGGCTGACAAATGGCGGGCCCATTTCATCAACAGACGGCGCGACAGCGACGGCGCGGCATGGCAGGCCTGACAGGCAAACAACACCAGCTTACCGATAAGGGGCAACAGTTGGGGCTGGCGCAGCAGGCACATCAACAGCACCAAACCGCCGCCACTATGTGTCACACAATGCAGGGTTGCCACCTTTTCCTGCTGCTGCAAATAGTACAACACCGCTGGAACGTCATATAAGGCAATGGTTTCAAAATCAAACTCATCGCCTGCCAACGGGCTGCTACCATGCCCCCGCCACTCCATCACCCAGCAAATGGCACCGCGCCCCGCCAGATAATGCGCCAGTCCCAGACAGATACGTTTGTCAGAGAACGTACCATGCGTCATGAAAATATGTGTTGCCGTCGACGATACGGCAGGCTTTGAGCCCGTTACTTTCCACAGTGAGATCTTTGCTTTATCTGCTGTCGTGATGATGATGTGCTCCATCACACCCTCTTTTCAATAATCATATTGCAGCAATCGGAATGACTGATTCGGGCTTGCTGATTTCCTGGCTGCGCTGAAACGCAAAAATCGCCTGAATCAGGGGAACATTAAACTCCCCTCGTCCCACCAAATAAAGCATATTATCCCGTACCACCGCCCATTCCTTTTCCAGCAATCCAGCCACAGTTGGTGCATATTCTGTCAAAAACCCACTCCCAAACACAGCATGATAATCTGTCATATTCACACCAAGCTCCTGCAATGCCTGAAATATCCAGCATAGCTTGACATCCTCCGGCGTATGAAAATATACGCGCTCTATTGGCTTACGCTTGTCAGCGAGATCTTCCATATATGCCGCCAGATTTCTTTGATTCATTGCTGAGAATGAGTCTTTATTTCCGTCTGACTGCAAACGGATATTCACCGCAGCATAACCTAATCCCCCCATATAACATTGGGGACCTGCCTCACTGCCAGAAAAGGGCTGTCTTAGATTTTGCTCATACAGGTATTCCCATGGCTTGGTGTCGCCACGGCTACTGGCAGACCTTCGCTCCCAGTCATAGGCAGTTTTTTGTACGACCCCCTCTTCCTGTAGAAATTGCTTTGCAATTTTGTACATTTCATATTTTTCATCTTGTGAAGGCAAGGCTGCCCGCTACTTAGTAGCAAAATGGGAGCGCCCTGCAATATTCAACTCGTAATGCGTAATATGCTGTACTCCTGCAGCCGAAATCTTCCGCAGCCCATCCAGCATGCTATCAATGGATTGCTCGGGCCATCCGTAAATCATGTCCACATTACAACTGAGTCCATATTGATGGAACATCTCAATGGCATCAAACACCTGCCGACTTGTTTGCTTTCTCCCACTATATTGGATCAATCTATCATCAAGCTGTTGTACGCCCATACTGACGCGATTAAATCCACTCTCATGTATAGCCTTAATTTTATCAGCGGAGAAAAGCTGAGGAATACCCTCTAAGGTTTTCTCAATACTCATGTCCATATCAGGAAATAAGGACATGGCAATGCGTATTAAATCACTGTAATGTTGAGGAGCAAGCAAATTGGGTGTTCCGCCACCGACATATAAAGATGAAATCTTTGCCTGCCGGTATGTTTCTTTATACAAATCCGCCTCGATAGCCAAATAGTGCAGATAGTGTGAAATAGCTGACTTGCCCTGATACGCGGTGGTAGGAAACAAGCAAAATCCACAGTGCGGGGGATCCGTTGGCAAACAAAATGGTATGCCGATATAAAAATTGATGTTTGTCGCTAGCTGTGCACTATTTTGCAATGCTTGATCAAAGCGCTGATGATCATACTGCGACTTCCAATGCATCGGGGATGGATGTGCATGCAGCACTTTATTCGCCATCGGGCGATGCGCATTCTTATTGATGAAATCGTTAACTGCTTCACGGGATGGATGATTCACGACGCTGCGCATGCCCTTCTCCTTAAATGACATCAACAATGACAATAAAGATGGCTACGCCTCATTTTTCACAAACCCACCGGAAATACAACCATCGCAAAGGATAGTTTTTCCGTAAATCGAAAGAATTATTCTTATTCACATAAGAGAATAGTCTGAAATTAATGCAAACAATCAAAAATTGCAGCGCCACCAATAAACAAGCAATGCATGCAATTTAGCTGACAATAGCCTCCCATCGCCAGCCGACAGTTTTTCGATCGACAGACACTCTCAACAAGGGAATTGAAGATTCAGATTTTTAAATGAAGGGAAATTGAAAGGAAGTTGCTGCTGCGAATAGATAAAACCCAAACAATTGGTAATATTTGCACAACCGTCTCAGACAAAACCGACCCAGAAAATGACTCTTTTCCAATCTCAACACATTGTCTGAATGAGGAAGCCGGCTTACAAATTCAATGCCATGTTTTTGTAGGTTTCAAACGAAATCGGTGACACTGCGAAGCGGTGCCAAGACAATCCAGCGTAATAAAAAATTGGGCGGCCTGTTGCCGCCCAATCTATTTACGGTGCCAGCCGCACCCGTTGCCAGCTGGCATCGGCTTGCAGCAGGTAGACCACGCGGTCGTGTAGGCGGCTGGGACGGCCCTGCCAGAACTCCACCCGGTCGGGGATAACCGCGTAGCCGCCCCAGTGCGGCGGGCGCGGTACGTTTAGCGGGTGCTTGACGCCAAACATGGCGGCACGGCTGACCAGCACCGTCTTGGAGCTGATTTCCGTGCTCTGCTCGCTGGCCCAGGCACCCAGCCGGCTGGTATAGGGACGGCTGGCAAAGTAGGCGTCGGATACTTCCGGGGCCACTTGCTGCACCCGCCCTTCGATGCGCACCTGGCGCTCCAGCTCCGGCCAGAAAAAAGTGATCGATACAAAGGGGTTGGCCGCCAGCTGTTTGCCCTTGCGGCTGAGGTAGTTGCTGTAGAACACCAGTTGGCCGCTCTCCACCCCCTTCAGCAGCACAATGCGCGCCGTAGGCCGGCCATCTTCGCCCACCGTGGCCACATTCATCGCCGTGGGTTCGTGTACCTGGGCGGTCATGGCTTCGTTCAGCCACAGTTCAAACTGTGCCACCGCATCGGGCAGACAGTCTTCCGGTGATAATTCCTTTTTCGAATAATCCTGGCGGATATCGGCAAGATTCAGCGACATGCGGCTCTCCTGGTTCGGTATGCCGTCATGGTAAGGCAGAAGCCAGCAGCACGGGTAGCCGCATGGCGGTTTGGGCACGCAGGTGGTGATGGTGGAAAAACCCCAGAGTTAGGGACGTTAGCTGTAACTTAGGCTAGAATACGGCATTTCCCCTGCAGCCCTTTTCCGCTCATGCATCTGGTTGCCTTTGGCCTGAATCACCATACCGCCCCGCTGTCGGTCCGCGAGAAGCTTGCCTTCCCGGCTGAGGTGTTGCCCAACGCACTGGAGAGCCTGGTGAGTTCGCAGGCGGCGCGTGAAGCAGCCATCGTCTCTACCTGTAACCGCACGGAAATCTACTGCAACAGCAACGACCCCGAGCAAGCCCTGCGCTGGCTATCGCAATACCACGGCCTGCCGGTGGAAGAGCTGCGCCCCTATCTGTACCAGCTGGATGCCAGCAGCGCGGCCAGGCACGCCTTCCGCGTGGCATCCGGGCTGGATTCCATGGTACTGGGTGAAACCCAGATCCTGGGTCAGTTAAAGGATGCCGTTCGGGCTGCTGAAAATGTCGGCACCCTGGGTTCACTGCTCAACGGCCTGTTCCAGCGCACCTTTGCCGTGGCCAAGGAAGTACGCAGCAGCACCGCCGTCGGTTCCAGCTCGGTATCCATGTCGGCGGCAGCGGTGAAGCTGGCCGAGCAGATTTTCCCTACCATTGGCGAGCTGAACATCCTGTTCATCGGCGCCGGGGAAATGATCGAGCTGGTGGCCACCCACTTTGCCGCCCGCGAGCCTTCCTGTATCACCATTGCCAACCGCACGCTGGAGCGGGGGCAGAAGCTGGCAGAACAGTTTGGCGGCAATGCCATCACCCTGTCGGAGCTGCCCGATGTGCTGTACCGCTACGACGTGGTGGTCACTTCCACCGCCAGCCAGCTGCCCATCGTTGGCAAAGGGCTGGTTGAACGTGCCATCAAGGCGCGTCGCCATCGCCCCATTTTCATGCTGGACCTAGCCGTGCCGCGCGACATCGAAATCGAGGTCAGCAAGCTGGATGATGTCTACCTGTATACCGTGGACGATATCGCCAGCATCGTGGAAGTGGGCAAGGAAGCCCGCCAGAGCGCGGCAGAAGAAGCCGAGTCCATCATTCAGGCCCGTGTGGCTGAATTCAACGACTGGCTGAAAAAACGCGAAACCGTGCCGCTGATCCGCGCCCTGCGCGATGAAGCCGAACGCACCCGCCGCCATGCACTGGAGGCCGCGCTCAAACAGCTGGCCAAGGGCACGGAACCGGAAAAAGTGCTGGAAAGCCTGTCGCAGCAACTCACCAACAAACTGATGCACCCGCCCACCCAGGCCCTGTCCTCGGGCAGCGGCGCGGAGCATGCGGCCGTGGTGGATACCATCGCCCGCCTGTACCGCTTACACCCGGAGTCGTAATGAAACCGTCGATTGCGACAAAACTGTCGCAGTTGGCCGATCGCCTGGAAGAAGTCACCCATCTTCTGGCCAGCGAGTCGGCCACTGCCGATATGGATCAGTTCCGCAAACTGACCCGTGAACATGCCGAACTGACCCCGGTAGTGGAAACCTTCCAGCAATACCAGCAGTGCGAAAACGATATCGCCACCGCAGGTGAAATGCTGTCCGATCCGGACATGAAGGAATTTGCCCAGCTGGAAATCGACGAAGGTCGGGACAAGCTGGCCGCTCTGGAGTTGGAGCTGCAAAAACTGCTGCTGCCCAAAGACCCCAACGACGAAAAGAACATCTTTCTGGAAATCCGCGCCGGCACCGGTGGCGACGAGGCCGCGCTGTTTGCCGCCGACCTGCTGCGCATGTACACCCGCTTTGCCGAACGCAACCGCTGGCAGGTGGAAATCGTCTCCGCCAGCGAGTCCGACCTGGGCGGTTACAAGGAAGCCATTGTCCGCATCATCGGATTTGGCGCCTACTCCAAGCTCAAATTCGAATCCGGCGGCCACCGCGTACAGCGCGTGCCTGCCACCGAAACCCAGGGCCGCATCCACACCTCGGCCTGCACCGTGGCGGTGATGGCCGAAGCGGACGAGCTGGTAGACGTGGTGCTGAACCCGGCTGACCTGCGCATCGACACCTTCCGAGCCAGCGGTGCCGGTGGTCAGCACATCAACAAGACCGATTCCGCCGTGCGCATCACCCACTTGCCCACCGGCATCGTGGCAGAGTGCCAGGATGGCCGCTCGCAACACGCCAACAAAGCCAGCGCCATGCAGGTGCTGGCTGCGCGCATCAACGATATCCAGCGCCGCGAACAGCAGCAAAAAGAGGCGGCTGAGCGCAAGAGCCTGATTGGCTCCGGCGACCGCTCCGAGCGCATCCGCACCTACAACTACCCGCAAGGCCGCATTACCGACCATCGCATCAACCTGACGCTGTACAAGCTGGATTACGTGATGGATGGCGATCTGGTCGAGCTGACCGATGCACTGATCACCGAGCAGCAAGCCGAACTGTTGGCGGCGCTGGGCGACTGATGGTGCGGTGCGGTTTGCCCCGCAACAGACATCGTTGTACACTCTGACCCCGGAAAAGCAGCCCTTGCCAGCAAGGAGCCCGGACCAAACGGTCCTGCCGCTTTTTCTCCGAATCTTCAGGCCACGCAAGTGGCCTTTTTTCTTGCCTGCACACCAGGCCGGGGAGAGGTGGGGGAATAAAAAATCGGCCAGGTCACAGAGGCAGGACCCGGCCGTTCCCAACGTGGAGATGGGTGGAAAACCATGATGTGGTGGCTGCTACGGCCCACCACGCAAGACTGTGTCAGCAGCAACGCGTGCCACCGATAGATAAGCCATGCAAGCAAGACATTGCTTGCACAATAAAGCGGGTAATGGCTGCTTTGCGAAACAAAATGCTTCAGTTGGAGACAACCATGCTTTGCATTGAATTATCAAGGCAATAGCCGCAAGGATAACCAGCCCCTGCCCGGCTGGCAAAGCAGTTATAATCATGCCAGCCATGAATAAACAGCATGAATCCGATGAAACTGCCTCCACTGAATGCGCTGCGTGTTTTTGTTGCCGCAGCTGAGCACCTCTCCTTCACCCGCGCAGCGGCCTCCCTGCACCTGACCCAGGGCGCAGTAAGCCGCCATGTGCAAACACTGGAAGAGTTTTACGGCACCAGCCTGTTCATCCGCCAGGCACGTGGCCTGGCACTGACCGCCGAGGGCGAGGCGCTGGTCAAGCCAGCACGCGACGCCTTCCAGCTGCTGCATGAAGCCAGCGAAATGCTGCGCCTGCGCCAGAGCGGGCTGCGCGTACGGATTCCGCCCACCCCGGCCATGCGCTGGGTGCTGCCCAATCTGCCGGATTTCCAGACCCGCTACCCGGAATACACCCTGCACCTGATTACCCAGCTGATTCACGACAAACCGTTCAACCGGGCCGAATACGATCTGGCCATCATCGGGATGCCGCGCCCGGAGGTGTATACCGACATGCGCATCGAGTGTATCTGCCGGGAAAAACTGGTTCCGGTATGCGCACCGGCCCTGCTGGAGGGCGCACATCCGCTGCGTACGCCGGAAGATTTGCAATATCACACCTTGCTGCATCCCTGGCGGGATCAGGATGTCTGGGATCGCTGGCTGAAACTGGCCGGGGTAAGCAATATCAACCCGGAAAGCGGGGTCACCTTTGATGCACTTGAGTATGCGCTGCATGCGGCGGCTGCCGGCATGGGCGTAACGCTGGCGCAGGTTTCCATGGTGAATGACGATATCCAGCGCGGCCGGCTGGTGATTCCCTTCGATACCGTACTAGAGACGGAGTGGGCGTATTACCTGATGTACTCGCACGACATGGCGCAGCAGCCTAAAATCCGCGCTTTCCGCGACTGGCTGATTGCCACGCTGGAACGCAGCGAGGCAATCAGCCGGTCCATGTAAACCACCTGGCCGCAGGCAATATCACACGCTGGCGGTGTCCTGTTGCTGTAGCCAGTGTTCGAATGCCGATAGTGCAGTTTCCAGCTCCGCCAACAGGGCTTGCGCCTGTGCCACTTCGCCAGCCTTGGCTGCCTTTTCCACCGCCTCGGCCGCATTGCCCATCTCGTTGGCACCCACCATGCGGCTGGCGCCCTTGATACGGTGTGCCGCCCAGGCCAGCTGCTCGGCACTGGCATCACTGGCCGCCTGGCGCAGCGCCACCATGTCTTCCTGGTTGGCTTGTGCAAAGTCGTGCAGGATTTCCAGCTCCACCGCCAGCTCGCCATCGCTGTACACCTCCAGCACGGAACGATCAACCGGACTCGGCGTGGCGGGTACTAGAGTATCGGGGACAGGCTGCATGGTATTCTCCGGCGATGAGTTCAGCCACTTGTCGAGCATGGCGGAAAGGATATTGATGGCCAGCGGCTTGGTCAGGAAATCATCCATGCCAGCAGCGCTGGTTTTGTTCAGTTCTTCCTGTCCGGCATTGGCCGTACAGGCGATGATGGGTAGGTGCCCACGGTCTGGATGCTCGGCCTCATAGGCGCGGATCAACCGTGCCAGCTCATAGCCATCAGTCACCGGCATGTGGCAATCGGTCAGCAGCAGGCTGTAGTGGCCTGCCTGCCACATGGCGTAGGCCTGAGCACCATCTTCGGCACACTCGGCGGTATAGCCCAGTTTTTCCAGCTGCCGCAAGGTAAGCTTGCGATTGGTAGGATTATCCTCGGCAAACAGGATGGGCAGCAGCGCGTCATGCTGGCCACCGCCAACCACGGAGGCCGGAGCCTCTCTCTCCGCCTCCCCCGCTGGCAGTTCTGCAATGTCCACGATATTGGCTACCAGCAGCAAGGACGCGCGCGTACCCTGTCCTGGCTGGCTTTCCAGTTCCACATGCCCACCCATCAGGCCGGCCAGGCGCCGACAGATGGCCAGCCCAAGACCAGTGCCGCCAAAACGGCGGCTGGTATCGGATTCAGCCTGGGTAAACGGCTCGAACAGGCGGGTCAGATTGTCCTGCGAAATTCCGATGCCGCTATCAATGATGTCAAAGCGCAGCGTCTGGGCGGAAAACTCCTGCTCCAATACCTCGACTTGCAGGGTGATACCGCCGTTGGCGGTGAACTTGACGGCATTGCTGACAAAATTCTGCAGAATCTGGCGCAAGCGCAAGGGATCCAGCAACAGGGCCGGGGCCAGTTTTTCGTCGATCTCCAATTTCAGCTGCAGGCCCTTGGCCGCTGCCGTTTCGGCATACAGCGTGCCAACCTGTTCCAGCAAGGGTTTGACTGCTGTAGGTGTCAGCACGACTTCCAGCTTGTCCGCTTCGATCTTGGAGAAATCCAGGATGTCGTCAATCAGCCGCAGCAAGGTGCGGGCCGACTCCTGAATGGTATCCACGCTGTCTTTTTGCTCTGCATTCAGCGGGGTCATGGCCAACAGTTCCAGCATGCCCAGCACCCCATTCATCGGGGTTCGGATTTCGTGGCTCATGGTGGCCAGGAAAGAACTCTTGGCCCGATTGGCTGCATTGGCCTGGTCCCGCGCCATGCGCAGTTCAAACTCCGCCAGCTTGCTCTCGGTAATGTCCAGGCAGGCGAGGATGGTGCCTTCCCGTGGGCGGTCTGGAAATAGCAGCATGCCTTCAAACAATACCCAGATGGGACGGCCATCGGCATTAATGCATTCCAGTTCGCAGCGCAGCTTGCTTTGGTACTGCACCATATTGTTCAGCTGGCTGGTGAGGTCGAACCAGCCTTGATCCGAGGCCAGCAATTCCATCAGGTGCATGCCGGGCAGGCTGGTTCCCCCCTTGCTAAAGATGTCTTCGGCCATGCGATTGGCACGGACTATCTGCATCTGTTCGTTCAGCCGCAGCAAGCCAATCGGCGAGGCGGAGTAAATGGCTTCTTCTTCCTGCAGTACCGAGCGCAGCTGGGATTCGGACAGCTTGCGCCGGTCTTCTTCATCGAAGAAGCCAAGAATATTGGCATAGGCACCGATTAGTGGCTGTATACCCTTGCCTAGCAGGACAAGGTCTGGCTGCAACAGACAGATCAGTGCCGAGACATCGTCATCCATGGCCACCGGCAGGGTGATCCAGGGCGGCATCTCAGCCAGCCGCTGCAACAGCCAGGTCAGGGGCTCGGCTTCGCAGGCCACCATTTCCAGCGGGGGCAGGGTGTCAGGCCAGTTACCGGCCTGCAGGTGGATTTCAAAACGGTCGTCCGGGAATTCGGCCAGCACCAGCATAAAGCCCTGTTTGGCATGGCTGAAACGGATGAACTCATGCAGCAGGCGGTCCAGCACCTCGTTGCGCGGCCAACGGCTGAGCATGAGGTTTTCCACATGGGAGACGGCGGAGAGCATGCTCAGGTTATGCTCCAGCAAATGTTCGGCAATACGGCGCTGATGCTCGTCGCGCACAATCAGCATGAATTCCTTGTCGGTATCGGTGGTGCGGAAAATACTGACGGTGATGCCGGCGAAAAACAGCTCGCCATTCAGCTTGATGCCTTCTCCCTGCAAGGTCTGGCTGCCCTGTTCACTCACCACCTGCAAGGTTTCCTCCAGCGCCCGCTGCAGCCGCAGCAACTGGTTGATCTGCTGCCCTGCCAGCGCATCCCGCCCATTGCCGAACAAGCGTTGGGCACCGGCGTTGGCTGACAACACCAGGCCCTGCTGATTGATAGTCATGATGGCATCACCCGCCGCATCCAGCATGCGCTGCAGCCGATTGAGCGGCTTGAGGACGCGCTTGGTCATGCTGTATAGCAGGATCAATCCCAATGCCAGAATAGCGATGCCCAGCAAGCCATCGTGGATCAGTTGCCGACGATAGTCCTGCAAAACCTGTTCAATCTGTTCGGCACATAGCCGGTTGGTATGCTGGAATAGCGCCCAGCTTTCCTGTTGCACCCGGTCCACCTGCTGTTGCATGGTCGGCTGCATACCGGCTAGCTGCTGGTGCGACTGCAACAAGGTCAGTTGCTGCTTGTTGAGCATATGCAGCCGCAACGCGGCATCGGATACCCGGCGCAGGCTGCCCAGCAACTGGCGATCATCAATATGGGCGGCATCTGCGCGCAGCTGCTGCAACATCAGATTGCTCAGATCCAGCCGAGACTGCAAATCTCCTTCCTCGGTTTCGCTCAGCGGTGCATCCAGCTCGCTACGCAATAGCTGTGCCACTGCCACTGAACGCAGGGCATGGCCGATGCTCCAGCTGTCCTGGGCAATATCCATCATGATGTGCAGGCCCGGCGGTGCACTCCACTTCATTTGCCCGTTCATGCCGATCAGCACGTCATTGATGGCATCCTGCAGATGGCGCGAGGATAGCTCCTCACCATAGCCCAGCGTTTCATCCGCACCCCAGGCCGGGCCGATCTGCATATCGATCTCGGGCCGCAAGGAACGGAAGCTTTCCAGCTGCAAGGCAACGTCTGCCATTTTGGCGCGCTGGTCGCTGACAATATCTTGCTGCCCGGCCAGCATGGCCTGGCTCATCCAGTAATCGGCCTGCGAACGCAGCAAGGCTAGCTGGCTACGCTCTTTGGGATAGGGAGGGGTGTTACGGTACAGCAGGCTGCGGCTTAGGATGGCTTCGCGGCGCAGCAGATCGGCGGCGGTATAGAACTTGCTGCGGATCTGATGCACTTCGGACAAGACCACGGCTTGCTGATAATGCTGCCACGATGCGGCCAGCAGCCGAGCAACCCAGCCAATCTGGAAGATCCCCAGCAATACCACAATGGCAATGACCGCACGGCCAATCGATAGGGTCTGGCTTGCCTTATTATTGGTGCTGACCATGTTATCCCCTTGCAGGTACGGTCACTCAGCCAGGCTGATCTGCAGCATCGGCGGCGTTACCGTCAACTGCCACTGACTCATGCGCAGTTTCAATCACCAGCTGGTGCACACCGTAACGGTCGCTGTAATTACGCAACACCGCCAGCTGGTTGGCAGAAATACTGGCACCGCGCGGCAGCAGCAGATGTCCCGCCTTGCTGCACAAATCCTCGGCCAGAATGGATTCGGGTTTGGCGCTATGCAAAGTCACCGTCTCATAGGGAACATCAGGCAGGTCTTCAGGCCGCTGTTCGAACAGGCGACGGAAAACCTTCTTGTCGTAATCCGTGCCAGTATCCACGCCGTAATAGCTGAATGGGTCCACTTCCGGCCTGGCACGGCGCAGGGCCTGGTTTATGGCCTTTTCCACATCCACCGGTTTGGGCGGCTTTACCACAAAGCCATCGGCATGCAGCTGCACGGCGACGGTGACATTGCTGCGGTCAGCGTGACCAGAAAGAATGATGAACGGTAGATTGGACACATTGGCGGTATGGCCGCAGCGTAGTTCTTTCAGCAAGTCCAGCCCGTTCATCGGCTTCATTTCCACATCGCACAGCACCAGATCCACCATGCGCATGTCCAGCGTGCGCATGGCCGTGCTGCCATCAGGTGCCTGAGAAATGTTTTCTGCCCGTATGCCCATCGCTTGCAAGGACTGGCTTACCAGCATCCGCACCAGCGACTGATCATCAACGACCAGTATTTTCAGTTTTGCCATTTCTACTGACATGATTCACCCCTTGCATATCATCACACATTGCGCCACCGGTCTGGCTTGCGGGCAAGCCGGCAGTCTGCTGTTGTTCTAGATAAGATGATAGTTCGTCTACACCCAGCTGCAGTGCAATCTGCTCTCCACTCACCCCACACTGGCCATAACCAGCTGTGGTAATGGCTTCCATCTCAGTCTCACCATCGACATGGCTGATGATCAACCGGTCCTGCTGTAATCCACAGCATTGCAGCAAGGCAGCCACATCCTGCGGCTGCAGAGCCAGCTGCTGCAAGGTGACAGCAGAGAGCCGCAAGCCGTCCAGCGGTAGGCGCAGCAGATTGCTAACCGTCAGCCTTCCTTCGCCGATTTGATCGGCCAGCAAGGGAAAGCCAAAATATTTCAGCTTGGCGATATTCTCGAAACACACTGGCGAGCTGCCATCATGAAGTCCATCCCCCAGCAGAAAGCCCACTTGCCCGGTGGACAGCCCATGCTGTCGCAGCAAGGCACTGTAGCGATCAAACAGGTTTTCATGCGCCAGGCAACTAGTATCCAGATACAGACTGAACAGAACCCCCTGCCGACAAGGCTGAGGAATACTGACCAGTATCTGCACCAGTCTCTCCATGACCATTTCCAGTACCAATACTGGTAATTGCGGATTGACCGACAGCTTGCGGTACAAGGCCGCATCCAGTATCAAAAAACCATGTGGCAACTGGATGCCCGCCACCTGCATGCCGCGTACCTGGCGCTGGGCCAAACCCAGTACCGGCTTGAACTCAAGCGACAGCGGTCGGGCTAAACAGTCTTTCCATAGTTGCTGCGGGTCTACTGCCAGCGCAGCACCACGCTGCTCCATATCGAAAAAGACAGCATTCAGCCGCTGCAGAAACTGATCGATGCTGTAGGGTTTGCACAGAAAATGCACAGTGGAAATACCCTGCCCATGGGCCATATCGGCAATAGTGTGCAGCGTCCGGCGGTCATAACCAGAAATGATCAGCAAGGAAGCACGGCAGCCAATGGCACTAAGATTCTTGATGAAGTCGATACCGCTCATGCCCGGCATGCCGATATCGGTAATGATCAGGTCGTAGCTGGTTTCAGCGGCGCTGCGCAGCGCTTCAGCCGGATCGCTGAACTCATCAATCTGTGTGGCCTGACGACTGAAAAAACCGGTCTGACGCGAGATGAGCTTGCGCAAGATGACCTGATCTTCCAGGATGAGCAGTTTCATGGGCGGCTGCATGACGGTTTTCCTCGGCAATTCACCCTAAAATGGCAGGGCCAACATAAATATGCATATTTACGTTTTTGGTATAGCAGTTTGCCGACCCGCGAGGCAAGTATTACCACTAATATTCTTGATAAAAATCGCGCTTAATTAAACAAATATTCGGATTATCAGCAGTCTCACGATAATTTTTTGGTTTTCTGCCTGATATGAATAAGCGCTGATGAAAACTGGCTCTCACATATTTTACAAGCCATTGGCATCAAGTACGGTCAGTGTCAGTTACTGCTGCCTTTACCAGCACCGCGTAACAGCGCCCAGGCTCAACAACCAAGCAATCACCAAGCACGGTGGCTTTTCGGTTAGCCCAAATGCAAAAAGCCCAGCTCTGATGAGCTGGGCTTCTAATGGGGAGTCT
>NZ_JBMDJV010000043.1:0-21230 GCF_057809375.1 Aquitalea sp. FG25 | reverse complement strand
ACGGCCGCTGCAACCGGCTTAGCGTGCTTTATTTTCCGTTTTCTGAGGTGACCCCGAAGTGGTCGAGCTGGCTGCAAAAACACCAGCAGACAGACCCAGGGCAAGTGCGCCCAGGACGGCTAGTTTTTTCATTTGTAACTTTACCTTTGTGCAAAGAAGTGCATTGCCAGACTATCAGTTACAACATAAAAAAATAGGCCTTGCTGCCTTCAATTACATGGATTTGCGTTCCCAACATAAATTAATGCGGATTTAACACTCGCTTAATAGGTTTATGCGCATAAAGCTTCAAGCTTCTTGATGAGGTCTTCAGTGCTGGGCTCAACGTTATCAAGAGTGAATGGCTGAGCCATAGTTACCTCGCCATATTGATCTTTGTGTTGCGTTGCTAATTCGTGAATGAGTGCAACAATCTTGTTTCGGGATAGCTTTCCCAGTTTTTTCTGAAAGTCAGTAAGCCAAACGTATATATTATTTAGTTGAGTCTCGGTTATTGTGGCAACTTCGCAGTCCATGCCGAGAATTGAAGCCATCTCCATCATGTCTTTGGTAACAGCCTTCGTATCAACTTTTAGCCACTTCTTACTTACAGTTATGTTGCACAGGCGCACTGACATGTAAAGATTTATGAGGCTGGTGGCATCAATTTCCCCTTTTTTGATTTCGTTGTACGTTTCGAACGAAGGCTTCAGAAGGTCTTTCGCAAGCTCAGAAGATTTACGGATGATCGATTTGTTACGCATAAACGTTTGTTTCAGGTTTGAGGTGAGCACAGAATAACAAATTCAAATTGGATGTCTAGGCGATAGCGCAAACAACAGCCAATTGACCATCGTTGGTCTATGCCGATCTTCCTCAAGTGACAAATTTAGCGAAAGGAGCCAGCGCAGCCTCACCAGGGTCTGTGTGATCAAGCACCTCGGCATGATGAATAGCGACGGGCAAAGGTAGCGGTGACTTCATAGCAGATTAGCGGGTTCCCGTCCCAAAATTGTGCTTCTGGTGAAGTCCTTGGAGGCACCTCCCCGTTAAATGCACAGTCCTACATTTCTTGCACGTTTTACGCGAGAAGTAAGCAAGAAATGTAATTATCGGCCGGGATGGACGAGACCTGATAGGTTGCGTTCAACAAAAACGGATTGCAAGGATGCCAATGGTCTGCCATCCGGAGATAAAGCGCAACGCGCATCAAGTTTCAGCCATGCACGTAAATCTTGTAGTCGATAGAGCACACCTTGACCAGGCGAACCAACTTTCCCTTTTTGCGTAACCTTTCGGCTTCAGCAAGCGCTTTGGCCTTTGCTTCTTCGGGAGTCCATCCATCGATCCGGTCACTTAGTAAATATTCCCGGCCATCAAACATCCTTACACCTAAAAATCGCCTCATGCCAAGCCTCCAATCAACCAGCAATTACGAAAGGCCGTATTTTTACTTCTTAGTCCAGGACATGGAGTCCGTGTGACGCTGGTCATCTTCAGTGTGAAGATACTTGCGTGTCGTTTGAAGCTGGGAGTGACGAAGGTTCTGGCTTACGGTAAGTAATGGAACGCCGGCATCTAGCTGATGTGATGCAGATGAGTGGCGAAGCCAGTGAGTTGAGGCGTTATTCAAGTTGGCTGAGATGTTCGGCTTCCCCTCATAGTGCGCATCCTTGGATGCTGACTCAGTGACAGTCTTAATGATCTTGTAAATACCATTTGCAGCAATTGGCTTATACGTGGCGGTGCCGGACTTCCCATAGGCACTGCAGACTATCGGGGTAGAGTCACCAGGGACGGGGAGGGCACTGAGACCAAGAGATTCACGGTAGGAGGTTAGGGCGGCAACCAATTCGTTGGGCATTGGGATCAGGCCTTCTTTGTCGCCCTTGCCGTTAACGCGAAACCACCACCGGCCACGTATAAGCCTGAAATCGGACATGGTCGCGTCGGGAATTTCTCGTAGGCGTGCGCCAGTGTAGTAATAGAGCGTGAAGATCCATTCGCACCGGTTTGCGTGGAACGCCTCACGTGGCGTCTCCCGGGGCATGCGCCGTATCCAGTCGAACAGATATTCAATAGTGTCATGTTCAAGTAGACGTTCGTCATGAACCGACTTGATCTTTGTGTTTCGGCCACGCTTGAGCTTGAATGGGTTCCGCTGCAAATAGCCGGCATCCACCAGATAGCTGAACAAGTTGCTCAAGATTGTGCAGGCCATGGTTGCTGAGGTCTCATTCAAACCGACCTTGTTTTTCCATCGGGCGAAGGGTTTCCACTCAGGATGGGAACGTGGCTTCGTGGGGCCGCACCAGGACGGATCCGGATTACGAAGAAACTGGCCAAACTCCAGGACATCCTCACGGCTGATCTCAGATAGTGTTTTGCCTTGCTTCATGGCTGCCCAAAGAACAAAACGCTCAGCTTCTTTTCGGTAAGCCTCAAACGTACGTGGGGAGTTCCAGTATTCCTTCAGCCAGGTGCGAATAGCTGCGATGTCGTCACCAGCATCGATAAGGCACGCGCCGGCCGCACGGTTCCAGCCGGATGGACGCGTGCTGAGGAACTGATGCAGGTTGTCGGTTTCATCTGCACCGAACAGCGATTCTTCATCAGACACAAGCGCAGGGAACGGAGTGTTCATAGATCCTCGATGAGAAGTGGGTTGCCATCGGCGAAGTTCGTTACCGGGTAACGAGCGCCGACCATGCCGATCAGTGATTTTACCCCTCGCCAGATGCGGCATCAAGAATTAAACCTAATGACAATTATGTTGAAATTACAGTCAGAAACGTGACGCTAGTCATCAATTACATGCCGTTTGTCACGTTACAAACGGCATGTATAATTAGTCAATTTTTCTCCACACAACGGCGGATACATGACTCAACTCAGATGGTCGGAGGAACAATTAAACGAGTACTACTGCCGGCGCGGCATAAAGCCAGTCATCGATAGCGATGCGGATGTGAAGCCACGTGCGGACAAGAAGACAGACAAGCAAGAAAGGAAAGTTCGTATTTGTGATGGTCGGTGGCGATCAATCAGCCCCCGCGCTCACCATGACCAGAACAATGGATACGTAGATGAACTGCAGCGCAGGAAACGTCTTGCACAAACCGAGGAAGAATTGCACATGGCATGCTTTGAATGGATCAAGGCCATTGAAGGTATGTATCCAGTGCTTGAGTGGGTATTCCACCCGCCGAATGGTGGCTCAAGAAGCAAGGCAGAAGCTGGGCGATTCAAGGCTATGGGAGTCAAGAAAGGCGTATCGGACTTTGTTCAGCCCTTCCCATCAGCGCATTTCCCAGGATTTCTGATCGAATTAAAATCATCAACTGGCAAGCTGAGTGATGATCAAAAAAAATGGCTCAACAAGGCTAAATCTGAGGGTTGGCTTGTAGGCGTCGCCAGAACGCTAGATGAATTCCAGGGGATGGTCATGCTTTACCTGAAAGGAAAAAGAGGTTAAAACGCCATGATGAGCACCTACCCTACCCCTGCAATCATTAGTGATGCTGAAGTTCAAGAGCTGGTCTTACGCATGGCTGATGAGTCACCTCGCACAGTCACGATGGCGCTATGTGATCTGCTTTTCCGTAAGTTTGGCACGATCCCCGGCAAGTCTCTGATACGGTCCATTACCGGCCGTGGTTCGAATACAACCATCCAGGATGCAATCAATAGTTGGACTGCTCAGCTGAGCCAGGCCTACAGTTCAGGTAAGTTGGATGCTCCAGTTTCGCAGGAACTACAAGAAGCATGGTTGGCCATATGGCACATGTCGATAGCAGAGGCCGGCCGACGATTCAATGATGACAAAAGTCAGTATGAGAAGAGAATTCAGGAGCTTACTGATGTCCAGGCCGGACTAAGGCTAGAACTTGAGTCAGCGCGCACAGAAGTAAGTAGACTAAACCAGGTAAATGACTCACTTGAGAAGAGAGAGGCCGCTCTTTCTAATGACTTGCGCTCCGCTACGAACCAGGTCGCTACCCTGCTCTCTCAACTCCAGATTGAGCAACAAGCGAATAGCACTCTCAAGTCAGAAATCAGGACGCTGATTGAATCTACTGCCGAGCAGGTAAAGCGTGCCGAGGGCGATCGCGATGCCGGGATTCTACGGGCACAGAAGCAGTACGATGGCCTTCGGGATCACCTAATGCTAACAATCGACCAAGAGCGATCCTTTCACAAATCCCAGGTTGCTTCCTTAGAGGATACGCTGTCAAATGAACGGACTCGATTTGGCAATGTGGAACGGGACCTGCAGGATAGAGTTCTTTCTCTGTCACTAATGGTTCAGTTAAGGGATAAAAGCATCGAGGAAAAGGATTCAAACATTTCATTGCTGACAATGAAAATTAATATGCTTGAGTCAGATAATAAAGAATTGACCAATCTTGTAGATAAAAATAATGTACGTGATGTCGCTTTAGCTTCAGCAATCAAGGCGTTTTATGAAAAATATTTGTCGGATAGTGCCGGCAAAGATTTTGAACTTGAGAAAATGCGGCAAGATGTTTTAAACATTATAAAGCTTTAATAAAACATAACTAACTTCATGTTGCAAAGGGAAAAACCGGCTAAGCCGGTTTTTTTATTTAAAGTAACGGTAAATTTCAACAATAAATATAAGAAGCAACAAGCCAAGCTGTGTGAAGGCAGCTTGGGGAGAATCCTGAGCAAATACAGTGATCATCCAGTAAAGACTAAGCCAAATGTTCCTGTCAACGGACTCGGGTGGTAAGTACTTGCCTCGATAGTATTCATCTATTTCAGCACGTTCAATGCCCGCGGCACGCAATTCACGGAAAGAATCTCGGGACGGCCATTTAAAGAATGAATAATCCATTTTTTTTACCTATTTGTTAGCGCATGTTGTCCATGCCAGCATTTTTTGTTCTGGTTGTGTCCGGTGCAGAAATAGGTTTGTCGCCACGCATGATAGAACGGTGCTTTTCTACAATTGCACTTTTTGCTCTATTGACTTGAGACTTAGCTGCTTGGTAGCCAGCACCTGCTGATTTCGACGAAAGATCAGTCGCAAATTGCCCACCGGCCTTCAGTCCAGCACGCGCACCTTCATAAAGGATTGCACCTTTGCTAACACCAGTTCCATCAATGGACTTAGATAGTTGATGCATTTCTCTCATGTCACTGGCAGCATTCTGGAAGCTTTGCGATGCTTTATAGGCACTCATACCTACTGCATCATTCATTCTAATAAGACCTCTGTTAAGTGCACCTTGGGCATTAACAGAACCGCGGTAGGCAGCTTTCGCACTATTCTGAAGACGACCTCCCTTGGGCGATCCGTCCCTGTTCTTTCTATCAGAACCGTTTGCCATCTTGTATGACTTGGAAACTGCACCCGCAGCATTTGCTGTCGGAGAAGTAAATCCTTTGATGGAAAGGCCACCACCACCACTTACTAGGCCATCGACGATTTGAGGTATTTGCATCATCAAATAAGCCATCAAAACAGCGATTAGAAGAGTAGCAAAACCCGCAACTAAAATCAGGATTGGATCATTCGCGTTCTCACCAGTTGCAGCAACAGTTGCAAGAGTGCCAAGAGTATCTTTACATAGTCCAAAGATAATTCCACCAACAACTTGGTACATACCTGCTTTAATCATGAACTTAATCCATCCCTCAGCAAGGAACTTTGTTGGTTCAAGCAAAGCAAAGGGGATCATAATTGGGCCTACACCGGCACCGATAGCCATCATGTAAGCACTAATCATCATCTGACCGATAAATATTACAGCAGCCAGGAGCACGACAAGAGCTGCAGCCGCTTTATAAAAGAATGCTACGACGTAAGCGATCATGGACATTAGTGATAGGTCAATGAACTTTGTCGATAGAGTTGTGTTCGAATCCGTCGAAGTCGCTTGATCGCTAGTGCCAAGCAAAATGCCAACAGCTTTAAAAAAATTGTCCATTACTGACTGGATATTATTTCGAAGGACTGAGCCATTCAGTTGTTCAGTCAAACCATCCATGAACGACTGGAGCGTTGAGTAGTTGTCACCATTTTTTTCAATCGCCCATAGTACGAGTGATGCTGGTATAGCTTGGTAGGTAAAGCGTGCAGTGATGGCAAAGAAACCTTTGTCCTCAAGAAAACTAAAGAAAATCTCACGCACTACAATGTATGCAATGATTGATTTGTATGCGCTTTCGCCAACTGAGATCGCCTTAGTCGAAAGAGATGAAGCCTGCGAGTCTACACTCTTGAAGAGTGCATTAATCGCATCAATAGCAGTGTCAAGTTTACCTTGGGCTGCAGAAGAGTCAGCATGAGCATTGGCCGTAAGCAACAAAAGCATAAGAGCCAAGGGAAGGAATGGTACAACTTTTTTGAAATTCATGTTGCCTCGCTGCGCCTTTTTGCAGTGACTTTGTGATGTTTCTCAAACATGGATATTACCTGAAGATTTCAATCCATCGTGACTTCAGAAACATCATGAAGAAAATAATACTGGAAATAAAAGTAAAGCCGTAGCGGCACAAATTCTAATAGTTGAACCTTTATGCACCTGCATTAGGTACTGACTCCCCTTCCCTGCCTTTAGATGATCCGCTTCCCGACACACTGTCTGGAGAGTCACCTTTCTTGGCCCCAATCATATTTACAACAGCTTTATATGATTTGATAGATTGCTTCTTCACCTGCCTATGAGCCGCCTTCGAAATAAACTTTCCGGCTTTTACTGTTGCCTGCACTTTTCTGTTAGATGATGCCGCTGGTTGTATAAACCCACGCATGCCGATGGGGCCGCTACCAAATAAAGCATCCGTGATCATTGGTATCGACTGAACGAGGTAGGTTAGTACAACTGAAACCAATAGGATGGCAAAACAGATCGCTAGAAGAACAAATGGATTTGCTTCCTTTTGCGCAGCCTGAGCGTTGTCTCCGAGGTTTCCCAGTGTAGTACTAATCAGAGAGTAAAGAATTGCCGCAACTACTTGCATCATTCCTGCCTTGATCATGAATTTCAGCCACCCGTTAGCTATAAATTTCGTTTCATCCAGCAGACCGAAGGGAAGCATTAAAGGGCCAAAAGCTGAGCCAATGGCAATCATGTAAGTTGAAAGAACAATTTGTGTAATAAAAATAATCATTGATACAGTTATAAGAAAAGCTGCAGCAACCTTAAAAAAGAAGCCGATCACAAAGGCAATTAACGTCGAAAAATCTAAGTTTGTGAGTGTGTTCCAAAGATTCGAAAGATAATCGACTATTGAACCATCTGTAGGAGCTGTAGATTGATCCGGCGTATAAATTAGATGGATGATGACCTTAACAAAGGAATTGAATATGCTTGCAAAGTCAGTTGTAAGATTAGTTCCACCAAACAAACTAGCAATATCTGAGACTGATTGAGAGTATGTGGAATAGTTTGAATCGTTATTGGTAATGGCCCACCAAATGATACTCGCAGGAATTGCGTGATATGTAAGTCGTGCGATTAAGGGAAGCAAACCTCTATCTTCAAGAGCAAAGAAAATACATTCTTTTGATACAATATAAGCAACCAGGACTTGGAAAATATATCTACCAGTACTAAGCTCGGTGAGCGATAATTTCTTGCCTGTATCTGACACGGAAGTAGCGATACTGCTTATGGCTTCCTTTGCAGTAAATATAGGAGAGCCGTCTGCAAGAGCATTTTGAGAGGCAAGGCATAATAAAATAAAGGCTAAGCTTAATGTTGAAGCTAAGGCTATTTTTTCATATTTCATTATTTGCCCCTTGCAAGTTCTTCCGCTTCCATGGCTAGTTCTTGTTCTTTGCTAAGCGATCCAGAAATCCCCGAAATGCTGCCACCCATTAAAGCCGAGGCAATTTTTACAGTGCTCTGAAGCATGATTCGGCTGAATAATGCAATGAACATGCAGGCGAAAGCAGCCATCAATATGGCAGAGGGCTCATTGTAAGTTTGAGCAGCGGTAGCCATCGCTGACATTTTTGAGAATGCACCATTTATGATAGAAAAAATCACACCACCCACAACTTGAACCAGGCCTGCCTTGATCATAAATCTTATCCAGTTACTGCAAAGGAAGGAAAATGGTTCTAGGAGGGCAAATGGAATCATTAAAGGGCCAATAGCTGCTCCAATTGTGATCATATACTGCGAGACAATAAGGTCGCCTACAAAAAAGACACCACCAATTCCGATAATCATTGCAGCGATAGCTTTCCACACATACGCAATGAGAAGTGAAATCCAGAGAGCAAACTTTAATTCCATTATGGTGTCGGTTATAGTCTTGCTGGTCGAGTCAGAAGCTGATCCGAGTAGTGATGTCACTGTTTGAAATATGACATCAAGAGTACTCGCAATATTTGTTCTTAGAACAACGCCGGTAAAGTCAGTAGTCAAGCCATCCATAAAAGTCTGGAAGGCGTCAAGGTTTGCTTTATTTTCAGTAATCGCCCAATTTGCAAGTCCAACTGGAATAGCAAGCTTTATGAGTTTTGCAAAAATAACTAGAAATGAATCACGTTCCAAAAACGTGAAAAATATTTCCTTGACTACGCGGTAGGCGATAATGGTTTTTAGTGCTGTTGTGCCAGGGGCTATAAGGGCAGTTGACAGTGAGTCAGCAGACGAAGAAATGCTTGTTAGCATTGCGTTAATGGCATCAACTGCAGTCTTAATCTGTGCAGTGTTATCGCCTGCAAAAGAATTTGTAGTGATTAGGATGCACAATAATCCTGCAATTAGTGCCGGTTTTTTCATTGGTAGACTTTTTCGATTTCTTTTATCGCGGAGGCATTGCTGTTAATGAATGAATCAAGATCATTCATGCGACCGGTAGAGCTTTGATTCTTTATTGCTTGATGTACTGCTGCATCGTTAATGAAAGAAGCCCACATTTGCATCATACGTGCATTTTGCGTAAGCATATTATCCATTGACATATTAATAGCTTTTAAAGCGCCTTCCATGCCAGGTTGTGAGGCAATAGCCTCTTCATTTTTTTGCAAGTTACTATAAGAAGTTCCTACCTCGTTCATGGAATCAAGGTAATTCTGCATTAAATTCTGAGTGTTTTGACTTAACACGCTCGACCGGTCACCTGTCACCTTTGCGACAAATTCAGTAGGTGTTAGGCCAGAAAGACTTACTTGCTGCTGGAGCTTAGTTGTCGAGGCTGCAGCATCAGTTAATGATCCATAGAGCGACTTCGTTGCAGATCGGATGGAGTTTAAAGATGTAAGACTAGGGGTATTTGTAAGTGAAACCACTGACCCTTCAATTTGTTGCTCTGCATTTTTTAGTTGTTTGTATTTTTGCTCATAGGTTTCGATCAGTTGATCAAGTTGGTCAAGGTAGGTAATTTGCTGTTGAAGCAAGTCGAAATTGTTAAATATTTGACGAATTTCACCCATGTCAGTAATGCCGCCAGCTAACGTGGCAGACATCCACAGTAAAGGAATAAGCTGGCGGAGTTTCATTTCATTTCCTTATTTGATCGAGAGAGTTTTTAGATAGTTGTAAAGAGCTTTGTTTGCAGTTGACATGGATGTGCTTGCATTCGCAGCTGCCTGTTCATCTTGCTGAGAGACAGTTTGTTTGACAGCGTTGTTACCGAGGTAAGCGGCCCATGTCTGCATCATTCGCGAGTTCTGAGTAAGCAGTGTGTCCATCTGGCTATTCAGCATTTGCAATGATTGCATGTGTCCATCCAGGCCCGGGATTTGTGCCTCATAGGCTTGCACCGCTGAGTAGGAGCTTGATACATCGTCCATCGATGTAAGATATTGCTGCATCAGAATTTGCGTGTTCTGGCTTAGCGCTGAATTTCTGTCCCCGACTACTTTTGCTTTAAATTCATCAGGGGTTAGTCCCGAGAGCGAAACTTGCTGAATAAGCTTTGTGGCACTGTCGGAAGCCGAAGTCAGGGAGCCGTACAATCCCTTTGTGGCACTTCGGAGGCTAGCCAGCGAGGATAGATTCGGTGTGTTGGTGAATACGGAACCGATCTTTGCAATATTGCGTTCGGCAATGTTGTACTGACTTACCGCATTTTCGTAAATCTGGAGATCAGTCTCTAATTGAGAGACCGTAGTTGAGTTAATCCCCAGCAATTGAATCCAGTTCAAAATCTGCGTGATTTCTGTTGCGCCACCAGTCATGGCACCCCCAACAGCAACAGCAGAAGAAATAACGACGCTGATTGTCAAACTAGTCAAAAGCTTTTTCATTTTGTCATCCTTTCGAGGTAGGTATCTCTCCAATTCGGATCGCCCGAATTCATGCAATCAAGAAAAGTATTTACCGCATCCGTATTAGAGCGTAGTGCATTAACAATTGAAGATGGAAGCTTAATATCAATCATTCTGGATCGATTTGGCTGCACGATATAATAGTTACGTTTTGGTACGCCTAATCTGATGCGTTCAATTTGTGCATCAGTAAGGTTAAATTTGCTGTGATACAACTCATAGTGAGTATTTGCATCTGCGTTAGGCAAATAAATGCGAGTAAAAATACTGTCAATAAGAGTCGAGAAGATGTCGGATCTTGCCAAGTCGTCCAAGCTTTGAGTAGCGAACACGACAAAAGCATTACGCTTCCGAAATGTTTTCAACCAGTCACGAATTTTGTCGGCAAGGTGCGGAAAACTCAGCATGAACCAACATTCCTCAATTTCAATGAGTGTCGGCGTGCCATCTAGTCGATCAAGAATCCGTTTAAATGCATATTCAAGGAATGCAATAGCTAATACTGGCTTTTGGAAAAGCCCGCTCATCTCAATTCCGACGAAATTAGAAAGTTCGAAGTCATCCTCTTGATTATCAAAGTATTTGCCTAACTCCCCGCCCTGACACCAGACCTGTAGGTTCTGCTCAACTTGAATATTGCAGTGCGCAGCAAATGCACTTAACGTCCAATGTGATGGATCGTTGTCTCGGGTTTGTTTTAGAGCAAACCAAATATTTTCATCAACTTCAGGTGTGATGTTGAAATTCCGAAGCGACAGCAGAATTTCAATCCAACCTTTTAGCCATGGCCAGTTTTTTTCATCTCCAACCATCTTCATCGGGTTCAGTTTGACACCATCCATCTTTTCCCCTACCAGATCGATGAATTGGCCTCCCTGAAGTATGGTTGGTACAAGAACTGAGTAGTCCTTATCGAAAATAAAAACGTTCGATTTCGGGTATTTCCGGAACTGGGAAATGAAGAAGTTTGTAAGAGTGGACTTACCACCACCAGTTGGCCCAAGGACAAACGCGTGGCCAACGTCCCCTACGTGGAAGTTGAAGTAATATGGCGTAGAAAGCTCTGTCGGCAGTGTTGTCAACGATTCATGCTTTGTACGCATTTCTTCTGACAGATATTTGTTTTCTGACGGGCCGGTGAGGAAGGTCCGGAAGAAACATAAATCTGCCAGGTTGGAAGTATTCAGAAAATTCCAACGCATGCATTCTGCGTACTGACCGGGCAAAGTCGATGCAAAGGCACTTTGCAAGTGCTCGCGTTCAATGATGCTGATGAAAGAGTTTGCTTTAAGCGCTTTAATTGCTAGATCACGGTTGTAATGCAATTCTTTCTCTGAATCGCCATACACGAGGACTGTAAAATTGTAATATCCGTATTTTTTACGTTCGACTGTCATCTCTCGAACAGCTTCGGAAGCATCTTCTGCCAATTCAAGTTTACCGACGTTAACCTTGTCGGATTCAGACTTTGTAATCTGCTCTCTTAGCAGAGTGCCGAAAGTTTTTGATTGGCTTTTGAAGTGAGTCTCAACCTTTGATGCATATTTTTCTGCAAAATCATCTGGTACAACTTTGAAAATTTGAGAGATCGTAATTTCGCCAGGAATGGAGAGGAGATTGTCAACCAGTCCAGGATACGAACCTTCCGGGAAATCTTTAATGCCAATAGCGCCTACATACCGATTGCGATGGTGGGTAAATAGGAGATATTCTGCATGATCATACATCTGACTATCGATCAGATAGGTATCAAGATAAGTCGAAATTCTGCTATTTTTAACAGTTTGATCTTCGTTTGCTGGCGATACAGTAGAGTGTAAATATTTAAGTAATTCTTCACCTTTGTACCACGATAGACCAAAGTCATTCAGGTTTGTACGCAGGTTTTCAATGCCTTTTTTGAAAAGCATTACTGCTTGGTCAAGCTGCTCTGCATCGTATGCAAATGCATCTTTCGAGTTCAGCATTGAAGAGAGCGACATCTTAAAAGCCGCTAGAGATCCAAGACCTTGCTCGGTGTACATCTGCCAGCGCTTGAAAAACTGAGTTGTACCCTCATCCGGCCTGAACATTAAAGTAAATGTATGCAGGTTTTTGTATTGTTCTTGATATTCGAGCGCCTTTTTCCACTCGCTATCAATCCAGGCGCTGTATTTATCTTTGAACTTATGATGCGTGAGATATGACTTGGTTTTTCGTCTTTGCACTTGCGACCAAACCACAATCTGTGAACCTAGTTCACGGAATGCAAGTTCCGCCTGATTACTGTAGCTATCTACATCGATAACAGTTTTTCCTTCAATGTCGATGCCCTCAACTTCGAAGACAGCGAGCAAACTTCCATCCTTGCATACGATAATGCCGGGATCGACCTCGGTCATCCATGGAACAAGCTCTGCTAGAGAACGGCCTTTGTTGAACTCTTTTCTGGTTTGATTTGCGTTCATTTAAGCATGCCTTTTCCACAACCTTCTGGTCTTGAATTTCTTTTCATTACTCTGCGGTGCCATGGGTCATACCAATCAGCTTGCTTTGCCCTTTGACGTAGCACCACATCTTTTAGCTTGTCATCCTCACATATGAACTTCAGATACATGTGAATGATCATTGTTATAAGAAGAATGGGAGGGAAAATGCCATACGCAATTGCAGCTCCAGCAGTCGCATTTACTACAAAGAGATTTTTTGGGACCCCCATAACGACTTTTACTTCATTCAACGAACGGTGAATGACGTTGTAGCGAGGCTCATATTGTTGTGACATTTTCCTCTCCGGCCAGATTAGCTGGAGCTTGTGGTTTTGGTGGCGCAGTCTGCATCACCACCGAACCAACCGATGATGGTGGTAGCACCGAACATTACAGACAAACCCATAATGCCGCCGCCTGCCCACTTGATCATCGTGGATTCACCAAAACCAATGGCAATCCCACCCAGTACGATCAGTAGTACTGCCATAGCACCTGCCACTTCACCAGACATTAACTGGGCAATTGTGCAAAGTTGGCTTACAAACGGGATGGTCAGTGCATTAGCCATTCCGGGAATGGTTGCCAGTGCGACCAGGCCGGCGACCTTCAAAGTAGACTTCACGCCCTTTTTATTCAGAGCCTGCTTGACTGCGACGGTCAATTTCATGACTTTTCCTTCGTGGTTAAATTGCGTGTTCAAGGGTATCAACTTGCGTGATTTGTGGTGCCGGCAATTCAGCAACCTGATTTGAAACAATCTTCTCTAATGCTTGTTTTTTTTGTGCATAATCTTCCATTCGCGACTTGATAAGCTTTTCGTCAGCTTTGTATAAATATTTGTAGATGTATTCCTCTTCTTTGTTTACACCTTGAATTTCAATAATTTCATCAATACGGCGAACGCCATTTTTTCGACAGCAATAAACTACAGCTTGGAAGGCATCGCAAATTGAGCGTTTAAGACCTAATGGCGTGAATAGAAACCCGCTTTCCATTACTAGGTTTTCGAAGCGAGTAAGCCCATGACCTGCACTGTTTGCGTGAAGCGTTGCCATTAGCCCTCCATGACCTGTGTTTGCGGCTTGCATCAGGTCATAAGCTTCAGCCCCACGGACCTCCCCCAGGATTACTCGGTCAGGCCTATAGCGTAGGCAAAGCTTTACCAGGTCGCGCATGGTGACGCCGTTTTGCTCATTAGCCTCAAAGGCAACCCAGTTGATGTTTTTGACTTTTAGCTCTTGCGTGTCTTCACACGTACGAATAGCTTCCATCGGGTCGATGTCGCCGAGCATCGAGTTCATTAGGGTTGTTTTGCCAGAAGAAGTACCGCCAACAACCAGGATGTTCTTGTGTGTTTCGATCAACTCACGTAAGCAATCGTAGCCTTCTTGAGTAATTGATCCAGACTCTAAATATTCATGCAGTGGGATAATTCTTGGATTGTGTTTACGGATACTGATCGATGGGCCAAATACTGAAACGGGCTCAATCGCTGCTGCGATCCGAAAACCCTCTACCCGTGCATTGACAATTGCGTCTCTTGAGCGTGCATCGACATCCTTGTCATTCAGCTTTGCAAGAAGTTGAATAGCGCCTTCGATTGCCGTCTTGCTAAGTTCGCAGTCGAGCTGGAACATATCACCGGCTTTTTCGATAAAGACAACATTCGGTCCAATGATCATAATTTCCTGAACATCAGGCATGGTCATGAAATCTTTAATTGGTGCAAGTTTTTGCCGAATGATGTCATTGATCTGACGAATCTTTCGGTCTTTCTGATGTTCGTATGACTCGCTCATGTAAGCTCCTTCCTGACCCTCTTAGGGTACTGGAAGGAGCTTTGAGAGATTGGCGGGAAAAAGGGGAGTTACAGGGGTAATGAAGCGATTATTCTTCTACTTCCAAACGCGCTGCATATGCTGGATGAGCAACCAAGTCGCTCCGTATGCCATGAAAGCCAGGATTGGTATCCAAAGTGGGGACATTACTATTGGCACGATCAAATAAGTGATCGGCAACATAAGCGAAAAGATCACACCATGCAGCGCAAAGTTGTAGAGCGCGGGCGAGAAGTACGCAAAACTACTGATTCGTATCATACGTTTCGCGTAAGCATCTCCCACAACACCTATGATCATTGGAAGGAGTAGCGGTAACCATGCCAGGAGTAGTACAAGCCTAAGTATGAACCCATACATGTTCGCCACTGCAGCCTTAAGATATGCATTCGTTCCGTGCAGCCCATGGTCGGCAAGACCGCCCCAAAAAGACTTTGCTTTTCTAATACCTTCCTCGCTTGACTGCTTTGATTCTATTGCATCTGTAATTCCCGACTTGACAAATATATCTGTATAAATCGTATTTGCTCGTGAAATCAATTTATCGGCGCTTTCGTCTCCTACAACCTTAGCCATGGATGTGGCTTCGTTTCCGATACGTTCCTGCGCATTTTCGGCACTAATAATTACCGGCGTTGCGAACATCCCAATGAATATGAATGTTGCCCAGCCTTTAATGTGTAGACCATGGCTCATCTTTTGGCCTCATTGTCGAATTTACTTCTTGATTTCTCAATTTCTGCAAGTAGCGAGTCTTCAATCAAACCTAACTCGACGCCATTCAGTACCTTAAATCCAAATTTGAGACGAGGGTCAATTTTGCTGACTTCCTCAGCCTTCATATCTTCAACAAAGAGTTGAGAAATATCATATCTTCGTAGCCAACTCATTACATCCATGTCTAAGTAGTTCCATGGAAGACGTATTCCAAGGCTCTCACTGAATCCAATTAACTTATAACGGCTCAGTTCGTTACCAACCGAAAGAAGCGAGATGAGGTACTTTTTTTCTTGCCGCGTCAAGTCGCCACCTACATTTTGCACTGTCGTCGAGGCAATGGCGGCCTGATCCATGATTGAGGCTATTAAATAACTACCCTTTTCATCTGGCAGATTGTACGGAAGGTAAAAGCAAATCTTCTCAGTTGCTGTTCTAAGTAAAGGGTATCGGTTAAATAGCCGATTCAGTGTTGATCTCTCTTTACATTTTCCAAGAGTATTTTTCAGGGCCTCTTCAGCTGTAAAGGAATTGAATGGCTTAAATTCCAGTGGCGTAATGCTGGAATTAAATGCGATTACTTTGCTCATATTAGTTTTGCCAACCGGCCCTTGTATGTCTTTCCCCCGAACTTTGCAATGTAGTGAAGGTCAGGCAAACCTCCAATGCAGTCTGTACTGATCAGTGGAACCTCTTCTGTATTCGATGACTGGCTAATTGAAGCTGTGTGCTTCATTACACCAACAACAGTATCTGCACCGTTCGAATATGAGGTGTTTGTTTTGGTGATTGCTGTTTTGCCAAATTGACCTGAAATGTACTCCAATGTTGGTTCGTCAATTACGCGCAAAGTAATAATGTTGTTTAGGTTCCCGAGCATCTGTCGAGCGGCTTCTTCAGACCCCATTTTCTTAATGAAGTCTGGGAAAGTTTGGGTTAGCAACCAACAAACCATGCCCGCCCCGCGACCCTTATTAAGAATTTGAATTAGTGGATCACATACGGCTTCTGCGGATTCATCGACAATAAGGTGGATTCGACCTTTACCTTTACCATCGGTATTGTAGTTGTATATTTCACCTGCTTTAGCAGCCAAGTCTGCAAGCATGATGCCTGCAAGTGCAGAGCCCACCGTAGCATCCGACAGGGAGTCCAGCCCAATGTAGAGGACGTACTTACCATCGATGACTTTCGAACTATCAAATACCGGCCGGGTGTCACTGAGATCGTCCACATCCGGGGAGAGCATGTCGCCTAGTCTTCCAGAGCAGAGCATGTCCAGCAGGGGCAACACGTTAACAATGACCTTCGAGTAGTGCTCTTTCGAATGGGCCGAAAGGTTAACCAGGCCAACCACCGGTTCGTTTTCTGAGGCGTTTCGTATGTCTTCAGGTATTACCGTCTTGAAATATTCGATATACGCAACCAGTATCGGGTTCGCATCTCTGTTACCGCCGCCCTTACCCTTACTAGCTTCAGCTTTGGCAATAAGAGCTTGAACCATGGACTCCCAATTTTCGTCGGCATGAAGATTGAAGAAGTGTTCAAGCGCCTTAATTGTGAGTTCATCAGGACCTGCCGATACGTACTTTCGAACATCTTTCAGTGTTGGGTTTTTGCCGATGTACAGCAGACCTGAGCAGACGGTGTTGATGGAGCGCCAGGCGAATTGTTGAAAGCTGTCGCCGTTTGCACCCATCAGCATTGAGATACGCGAAGCTAGTTGTGTTTCACGTGACCAGTTCTTCAGCGGATCGAATCGGATGCTTGTCTGAGGGAATGCAGGATGAAACTTAATGAAGGAATCTGGCCGGCCTGCTTTCACACAAGCGAGCTTGGCAATATCTTCAAGCTCACGGTCCCCTTTCGGGTCGATGATGATTACTACGTTTTCCTTGTTATTGATGAGCTGTGTCGTCAATGTTTCAAGGAAACGTGTTTTGCCCGAGCCAGTGGTCCCAAACACGCCGCAATGGCCCTCTGCTTCAGACATTTGCACCTGTACGTCCGCCTCATACTGA
The DNA here is from genome assembly GCF_057809375.1 of Aquitalea sp. FG25. NCBI lineage: Bacteria > Pseudomonadati > Pseudomonadota > Betaproteobacteria > Neisseriales > Chromobacteriaceae > Aquitalea > Aquitalea sp. FG25. The sequence goes on along the minus strand of NZ_JBMDJV010000043.1, from coordinate 3,949 downwards.
TCCAGGCCATGTATCCAGGGCTTACCCTTCACCTTCTCCATGGGAGGGATTTTTTTAAGCTTCAAGTACCAACTTGGCGGCAACATTGACTTCACGTTGATCTTCGAGGCTTCGAAGTATCGTTGTGTATGAATGGTCCGCCAGTTCCAGCCGAGCCCAAGCCAGATATGATCTTTCTCGATGCGCTTCAGGACATCGTCCATAGGCATCGTTAGGAATTCCGTACCCGCTAAAGAAAGCCTGAAGTCAAAGTGTTTTTTTGTCTGATATGTACGAACCACTCCCATAGCAAGCGATACGCCGCATGAGATAGCTGTCAGGCCGAATGGGGCGTTTGTTACGGTCCCCATCAGCGCAGATCCAACAAGTGAAACACCCCACGACGTTGCGGCAATACCTTCGTAGGTACTTCGCCATGGCATCTCAAATTTATCATCTGCTTTGTTGGAAATAATGGACATCAGCTAATCTCCAACCAGGCTTTTAGCCCTAAGTCACGAGCTACATTTGGCTTGAAGAGGTAGACCGAAATAACAGCCCCCCCTACTTCTAGGCGGTGATATTTAGCATTTGGTTTTGCCGGGTCGCGAGCACGCCATCCACACATTTCAATGGCATCATGAAACTTCACCTCTTGAATGCCGTATGCGTTGAGAACGTCACGGTAGAAGCCAGATCCTTGAGGCGTAGATATGCTCTCCCGAAGGCTTCCTTTTTGAAGGTCAATGAGGATTGAACGCAGGGCGTCTCGAACGATTGCATCACGAACTTGGCCAAGTAACTTCTCAGCGCTTTCAGTTAACTGCTCCGTGATAGGTAGCTTGTTTGCTGCGGCGGCAATGGCTGAATCTTCATCATCATCTTCATGCTGCAGATTTCGTTCTGAGGCACTATGTTCTTGGGATGCAATTGCCACAGTCTCCACTGTTTGCGCTGGTGCTGTGGCCACATGTTCAGTGCTTTGGTTTTGTGGAGGGTTATTACTTTGCTGTGGTGTCGATACCGGCCGTGCTTCCGGTTTGGCCGGCTTGTGCTCGGTTTCAACGTTGTTGCTTGATGCAAAGTGTGTTTCTTGTCTCGACTGAGCCTTCGTGGCAGGCGTGGCCTTATCTTCCTGATTCGATTTGTCCTTTGGCTTGGCCGACGAAGTAGCAGACACAAGAGAACCAGCAGAGCCCATATCCAGACCCTTCTTTACTGTGACGTTCTCTTTCAGAATCGCAGCTTTGATCTCATCCGTGATTTCACCCAGGATGGTCATTGGGTTTGCAATCTTTACTCCATCAAAAACACCATCCTGCCCCGGCGGCTTTAATGGCCAAAAGACGCGACCATCGGAAGTGGTTTCAAGCACCTTGATCTGCAAGAGCATTTCGGCCGCAGTTTCTGCAGTCTCAGGAATACCCGGAATGCCTATTGACTGAATGTGGCTTCGTAGCTCTTTGAACCCTGTTTTCCAGAAGATGAAGAGCCCATCCTTGCCATACCAGAGCCGACCTTTGGGCTCATTTAGCTTCCACGTCCCATTGGTAATGAGTGACCGCATGCCATCGAGCAGATATGGTTCAAGATGGTTACCGACCTTGAGTTTCCCGTAGGAAGCTGGTTGAGCTGCCACATCGATCTCGATGACCTTCTCTCTCATTTTCTTGAGGACATCGAGCATTTTGGAATCTTCGCCGTGTGACTTGCCGTTCAAAGCAGCCATCAATGTGGGAAGAATTGCTGGGTGGCCCTCATGCAACCACCCAGCGGTTTCAGGAGTAATCATGCGCTGTGCAATGAGGGCGCTTCCCTCCCGGGTGATATGAGCCGGCGTTCTAAAGCGAACGTAATAACGCTGCTTTCCGTTTTGATCCAGGAATTGAGTCAGTCCATTGACGTGACAAGGCCATTCTTTGCCATCCGACAAAGTGACAGTCATTTTCATTGGGATGATGTACAGCTCTGAGAACAACCCGGCCAGAAATGTTGCCAGTAGCCATCGCTGCTCAACGATCTGGCGTCTTTCTACAGGTTCTGAGCCCGCAAACAGCTGTCGGTCTCCGCATTGCAGGGTAGCGAACCCGATTTCAAGGCACATTCGCAACATGCCACCGGCACCAATATGACTGCCGGTCTCGCCTCCAGGTAGCGCGTGCACCCAGCCCGCAAGGGCCTGAATGCATGGCAGATAATGAGCCTCGAAGTTTTTGTTTGCACCAGAAGCAATACGAATACGCTTTACGATGTCACTATGAGGCTGGAGAATTTCATGAAGGGTAAGACTGCCATCCAGGCCGTCATCTACAGCTGGATAAGCATGAGAAATAACTGAGGGGCGAATTCCTTCAACCTTGGTAATGTCTCCCAGGACCTCTTTCGGCTCTGGAATGCTTGGTTGATTTGACCGGAATAATTTCGCAAGCAAGGATGGAAGTTTCATGCCTTGATTTTGCGATTTTTGTTTGAAATCTACCCTTTTCAAAAAGGGCTGTAACTCCCCTTTCTTGCTAACTAAACAACAAAAAAGCCCAGATCTTTGTCTGGGCTTAGGTGGGATAGATGGTGATCAAATGCAATTATATACGGGCTGATTGTCCTGCTGTCTTGATCTTCTCTGGGAGGAGACGACATTAAGAAGCGAATTGTCATGTCGCAACGTGCAGAATGGGCAGTTGTGCCCCGGGGCATACTTTGGGAAAAAAGCAAATGTATGATTTTGAGGGCAGTTCTGCAGCATCAGGTCATTATCAGAAGGCCCGATTTGGGTATCAACAAAGGCTTTGACAATTTCCCATGCTTCTTCGCACCCAATTTTTGCTTGCGGGCGCGGTAAGGTGTCGGCTTCGTAGAAACGGTAGGCGTAGATGAAAATCATGGCCAGGGTCTTTTCGGGTCCATTCGCACGGCAACGTTCAAACCATGAAAGAAAGGTTGAAACATGTAATTGATGAACGAAACTGGTGAAAGCCCGTATGGCGCGTCTGCGGCCCTTTTGCTTATACAGATTGATCTCATGGTGTTTGACAATGGAGTCTACAATCCCGTCAGTCACTTCTTGCGTGTTGCCGAAAATCTCAACAATAACTGGCTTACGGACTTGGCGTTTGGCAAGGAAAATGACCGCTTCGCGAGTCCAGTTACTGTGTCGAAAATCTTTTGCGTTGTAAAAAGTGGTCATGACGGGATCTCACGCGTTGAGAATGGTCCATTGGTTGGTCTCGGTCATATTCTTGTCCAAACCACTCAATGCGACTTTGATTTTTAGCAAGGGCTTTTCAAAAGATGAAACTTGTTCAATCTGGTGAATATGCAATTGCGATATTCTTGAGGCCATGTCATTCTCAAGGTTGAACATGGCCTTCGTAACAAATTCTCCGTGCGACAATAGGCAGGACTTGATAAGATTCAAGTAAACACGGTTTATACGGTGAATCGCAGCTTCTGTGGCTGTCTGAGGCGCTAGCGGTTCGCGCTCTCCCAAGCTTAAGAGGCCATAATCTTTGATCAGGTCGTAGCGTGGAACGAGCATCAACCGTGGGACGCTGCCGATGTCTGATAGGTTTTCAATTGTGTTCTGCTGCACCCATACGATGTCAGGCATCGGGATGCCAAATTGCAGTTGTGTACGATGAACACCGTCTGCCTGCGTGGCCGCATGCAGCAGAAGAAGGTACTGTACATTGAGGAAGCAGATGTCTTCCGAGCTACTGTGCAGCGAGGAGTTCGCTGTGTTACCTGTGTGTTTTTGTGTAGCGTCGGGCATCGTTGCGTTCCAGGGCGTCTTCAAAAGGTTGTAGTGTAATCTTGCTTGAACACTTAAGTTCTTGTTTAGTTGTGGGTTATGCAGTAACTCTTTTCATCAAATTGAGCGCTCACTTTGCACTGTTTCATTGTTAGATTGTGTAAATAGTGAATCGCCCCTTCTTTCCTAGACACTTCGAGAGCCTCACACTAGGCCCCACAA
>NZ_JBMDJV010000042.1:0-23558 GCF_057809375.1 Aquitalea sp. FG25 | reverse complement strand
CGCCAGACTCCCCATTAGAAGCCCAGCTCAATCGAGCTGGGCTTTTTGCATTCTATGGTGGCTATTTATCAATCCATGCCTGTGGAGTTTGAGAGGCTTACCAATTGGGATGCTTGTTTGGAATTGGCCGACAGTAATTAGCTACTCGCCGAATGCGGTCAGACTGCTAAGCAGTACTACGCTGTCACTGTCAGGCAGGCGAGGTTACAATACCCGGCCGGATTAGGCCTCCTGACCGTCTTGTTATCTTGCTAGCCTGAGAGAATCCCTTGGCTGAATTTCCGCGAAAACGACTGCACTTGTTTGTCCTGATATGGCTTGGTGTTGCGCTGATGGTTGGTGTGCAATGGGCCATGTCCGAATACCAGCGCATTCAGGAAGAGTTTGATCGCAGCGCACGTTTGGCGCATGGTGTCATCGCGCGCAAGCTTGATCAGAACGAGTCGGTTTTGGCTGCTGTTGATGCTTTGCTGATGTCACGGCAGAAGTTTGACATGCCAGTGCTCAAGTCATTTTCGCATCAATTGCTGGCGCATTATTCCCAGCTTTATACCTTTGAATTCTTCCAGAATGTTACCAGGGACAATCGCGTTGCTTTTCTTGATGAAATGCAACAGCGCTTTGGTAAAACCTTTTTTATCCGCGATTTTGATATCTCGGGGCGGCGCAGCTGGTTGCCCGCTCCGGTACGTGACCAGCATCTGGTCGTGACCATGATAGAACCGGATATTCCGACAGCCAGTTCGGTTTACGGTTTTGATGTTCTGCATGAGCCGCGCTTTGCTGCTGATATGCAACGCGCGATCCGGACCGGGCACAAGGTGGCATCGGCACCGTTTGATTTATACGAAGGTGGCCGGGTGTATCTGTTGATGCAACCGGTATTTCTTGGAAAAGAAGACGGTGGTGCTTCCGCAGGGCGTGGGATGCTGATTGGCGTGGTGGCGTTGGTGGTGTATTGCGAGAAGCTGTTAACCATTGCGCCCAATGAAGGGGTGCCAGTTGATCTGGACTTGTCGATTCAGGCATCGGGCAATAGTGGAACTGCCATCTACAGCGCACATGGCAAGCATCAGGGCAGTGATAACTGGTTGCCGATCCTGGCTCGTCTGGATGTTGGCTTGCCCTTGATCAGTGAATCCCAGCCATTTACCTTGCGGGTTGGCAAGGATGTTTTCCTGTCCGATTTCAAACTGATGGGCCTGCTGCTGCGTGAGGGCTTGATTCTGTCGCTGGTGATTTCGCTGTGGTTGATCTACAGCCAGCGTCTGGCCATGCGCAGAGCGCAGAGCCAGGCCGATGAGGCGCTGTTTTTACAGAGCGAGCGGGCGGCAGTGGCACTGAATGCCGTGCATGACGGGGTAATCATTCTGGATACCCTGCAACGCATTGAAATGGCTAACCCCATGGCGCTTTCACTGCTTGGGGTCAGCCGCGAGGAAGTTACCGCCCAACCTTTTCAGAATGTGTTCCGGCTGATTGGTGAGCTGTCATCCGAGCTGGCTGAGGATCCCATCAGCGAATGCTATCGCGAAGCACATACGGTGGTGCTGCCCGAACGCATGCAGCTAGCGACGGCCAGAGGGCATGTGCGACTGGTAGAGGGAGCGATTGCGCCGCTGTTTTCCCGTAGCGGCAGCCTGACTGGTGTGGTGTGTGCCTTGCGCGATATGGGCCCGGTGCGTCAGCGGGCGGCTGAGGCGTTGGAGGCCAGTGAGTTGCGGGTGAAAGAGCACCTGGAGAAGCTGTCTCATGTTGCGCGCCTGCACACCATGGGCGAGATGGCGTCGGGTATTGCGCATGAGGTGAATCAGCCGCTGACTGCCATTTCAAATTACTGCCAGGCATCGCTGCAATTGCTGGAGTTTGGTGAAGACAGCCGGCCACAGGTTGAATCTGCCTTGCGACTGGCGGTGGCACAGGCTGACCGTGCTGGTGAAATCATCAAGCGGCTGCGGGCGCTGGTAAGCAAACGGGCGATGGAAATCCGCCTGATCGATTTGAATCAGGTGGTTGGTAACTGCATGTTCCTGGCCGAGTACGACCTGAAAGAGCGCAGTATCGAGATGGTGCAACTGCTGTCGGTGTATCCGATGGCGGTGATGGCGGACAGCATCCAGATGGAGCAGGTGGTGCTTAATCTGTTATCCAATGCCATGGATGCGCTACGGGATGAGCCGGTGATGAAGCGCCATATCATCATTCACACCCGGCGTGAGGGCAAGAAAGCCATCCTGGAAGTACGCGACACCGGGCGCGGTATTTCGCCAGAATCGCTGGAAGTGCTGTTCCACCCTTTCTTTTCGACCAAGCAAAACGGCATGGGGCTGGGTTTGTCGATTTGCCAGACCATTGTCGAGCAGTATGGCGGTCTGATCAGCGCCGAAAACATTCCCGCCAGTGGTGCCTGCTTCCGTATTGAATTGCCCTTGTCACAGACGGTAACCGTGTCTGAGGGCGAGCCGATGACTCCGGAGTAATCCTGCTGTTGTCCGTATGCAAAAGAGCCGCAATGCGGCTCTTTTGCATGGTGCCAACGTCAGGCTAGCGTGGCTCGACGACCACCTGGGTGCGCTGCGCGCGTTCTTCGCGAGGGGTGATGCCAAAGTGATTACGGTAGGTGCTGGAGAAGTGTGGCCCGCTGGAGAAGCCGCAGGCCAGGCCGATCTGCACGATGGACTTGCTGGTTTGTTGCAGCAGCTGGCGGGCGCGGCTCAGGCGCAGCTCCAGATAGTATTTGGATGGCACGGTGCTGAGGTACTGCTTGAACAGGCGTTCCAGCTGGCGGCGTGACACCCCGACATAGTAGGCAATGTCATCGGTGGTCAGCGGCTCTTCGATATTGGCTTCCATCAGGCTGACCGCTTCAGTCAGCTTGGGCTGGCTGCCACCAATGCGGGTGGCCAGCGGAATGCGCTGGCGTTCGTTGCCTGGGCGCACCCGTTCGATGCTGAACATTTCCGACAGGCGGGCGGTGAATTCATGGCCATGCAGGCTGCCCACCAGCGACAGCATGAAATCCAGGGTGGCGGCACCGCCGGCGCAGCTCATGCGGCAGCGATCGATTTCGTACAGATTGGACGACACGATGACGTCCTGGAATTCTTCGGTAAAGCGGCTGATTTCCTGCCAGTGTATGGTGGAACGAAAGCCATTGAGCAGCCCGGCGCGTGCCATCCAGTAGCTGCCGCAGCCGATGCCGGCGATGGGTAGCTTGTCGGTATGCAGACCACTGATGCTCTTGAGCAATTCGTCCAGATTGACATCGATGGTGATGTCGTCCGCCAGGATGAACAGGCCATCCAGTTTGGGCGCATAGGCCAGTGGCAGGTCCACCGGCAGTTTGAGGCCGTTGGACATGGCCACCGGCAAGCCATTGAGCGAGAGCGGCAGGAATTCGTACAGCTTTTTTTCGGCCAGCTGGTTGGCCCGGGTCAGCACTTCGCTGGCGATGGCAAAGTCGGCCATGGAAGCGTGTGGAAGCAGGAGAAAACCGTAGCGTAACGGTTTGGCAGCGTGCATTGATTGACCCATGGTTACAAAAAAAGTGAGCACTATACCAAAAAAGCAGGCCATACCGCTGACGGTGTGGCGCTGCTATTTCAGTGTGGCATTGTACGATTTATTTAAGACTGCCGGAGAGGAATTGTGCAAGCCGCTCGCTTTGCGGATTGACCAGCACGTCCTTGGGGTTGCCTTGTTCTTCGATCTTGCCCTTGTGCAGGAAAATCACGTGGTTGGACACCTCGCGGGCAAAGCCCATTTCGTGGGTGACTACCACCATGGTGCGGCCTTCGCGTGCCAGATCCTGCATCACGCGCAGCACTTCGCCTACCAGTTCCGGGTCCAGTGCTGAAGTCGGTTCGTCAAACAGCATCACTTCCGGTTCCATCGCCAGGGCGCGGGCAATGGCCACGCGCTGCTGTTGGCCGCCGGACATGTGAGACGGGTATTTGCCTTCCACGTCCTTCAGGCCCACCTTGTCCAGGTATTTGCGGGCGCGGGCAATGGCTTCGTCACGCGACAGGCCCAGTACATGGATGGGGGCTTCGATGATGTTTTCCAGCACCGTCATGTGCGCCCACAAGTTGAAGTGCTGGAACACCATGGCCAGTTTGGTACGGATGCGCTCCAGTTGCTTGTGGTTGGCGGCACGCAGGGCGCCGGTTTTTTTGTCTGCTACCAGTTGCAGTTCTTCGCCGCCCAGCTGGATCTGCCCGCTGTTGGGGTGTTCCAGCATGTTGATGCAGCGCAGGAAGGTGCTTTTGCCGGAGCCGGAGGAGCCGATAATGCTGATTACGTCACCGGCATGGGCGGTGAGGGACACGCCCTTGAGTACTTCGTGGCTGCCATAGCTTTTGTGCAGGTCGCTCACGCGCAGTTTGATATCGGTGGCTTGTGCCGCGTCGTTGTGTTTCATGCTTGCAACCCTTGTATAAGGTTTCATCGCGCCGCTGTCATGCCAACAGCCGGCCATTGCTGAAAGAAGGCAGCCAGGTGGCTGCCCACGCTGTCAATGCTTGCGCGGGGCCAGATAGGCCAGCCAGCGTTGCTCTGCCTGCTTGAACAGCCAGACAAAGACAAAAGTGAGTACCAGATAGATGGCCCCGGCAATCAGGAAGGGCTCGAACGCCATATAGGTGTCGCTGTAGATGCGGCGTGCCACCCCGGTGATGTCGGCCAGCGTGACCAGACCGGCCACTGCCGTGCTTTGCATCATCATGATGACTTCGTTGCTGTAGGCCGGCAGGGCGCGGCGCAGGGCGGAAGGAATCACGATGCGGCGCATCATCAGCCACTTGCTCATGCCCATGGCGCGGGCGGCTTCGATTTCGCCCCAGTGGGTGGTGCGGATCTGCCCGGCGATGATTTCCGTGGTATAGGCGGCGGTGTTGAGGGTGAAGGCCAGAATGGCGCAGAACCAGGCATCCTGCAGGTATTGCCACGCCCAGCTGTCGCGCACGGCGTCAAACTGCGACAGGCCGTAATAGATGATGAACAACTGCACCAGCAAGGGCGTGCCACGGAAGATATAGGTGTATAGCCAGACGCTGCCGGCGAGCAGACGGTTTTTTGATACCCGGCCCAAGGCCAGCGGCACAGCCAGCAGCATGCCCAGCAGCAAGGACGCCCCCAGCAGCTCCAGGGTCATCACGATGCCGTCGCTGGTGCTCAGCAGTGGCTGGCCATCGGCACCGCCCAGAAAGGCCGGCAATTTGTCGAGGATAAGGTGGAAGTCGATCACAGGCCGTTCTCCTTCAGACCAGTGGAATAGCGACGCTCCAGCATGCCCAGCAGGATGTTGGACACGCTGGTGATCACCAGGAAGATCAGCGCCACCAGCATGTAGACGGTGAACGGCTCCTGGGTGTTGGACTTGGCCGCATCGGCGCGGTACATCACATCGTTCAGGCCAATCACCGACACCAGTGCGGTGGATTTCACCAGCACCAGCCAGTTATTGGTAAAGCTGGGCAGGGCAAAGCGCACCATTTGCGGAAAGGTGATGCGCAGGAAAATACGCAGCGGACCCATGCCATAGGCGGCACCAGCTTCCATCTGTCCTTTGGGCACTGCCATGATGGCGCCACGGAAGGTTTCGGTCATGTAGGCACCAAAGATGAAACCCAGTGTCAGCACACCGGCAATGAAGGGGTCGATGTCCGGTGCGGCCCAGCCCATGGCCGTGGCCGCATCGTTCAGCAGCATCTGCACGCCGAAGAACAGCAAAAACATCCACACCAAGTCCGGCACGCCGCGTACCACGGTAGAGTAAAGCTCGGCCAGTGTGCGCAAGGCTTTGGACGGGGCCATCTTGAACATGGCACCAATCAGGCCCAGCAGCACCGAAACCGCCAGCGATGCCGCTGCCAGCTTCAGTGTCAGCACCGCTCCGTCGAGGATGCTGGGAAGATATCCGTGTAAAAACATGTACTACCCCTGTATTTCCCGGGAAGGGACGGCGCGGACGACGACCAGCCCGCGCCACCGCAACGGTTTATTTGCCGTAGATGTCGAAGCTGAAGTATTTCTTCTGGATCTTGTCGTAGCTGCCGTCGGCCCGAATCTGCTTCAGCGCCTTGTTGATACGTGCCAGCAAGGCTGCATCGGTTTTGCGCACGGCTACCGCAGCGCCTTCACCGAAATACTTCACCTCGTTGTACTCCGGGCCGACAAAGGCGTAACCCTTGCCTGACGGCGTCTTGATGAAGTCGGAGTCACCCACGGCGGCATCGACAAAGCTGGCATCCACGCGGCCTGCCTTCAGGTCGAGAAAGGATTCCGGTGCCTTGGCATAGGACACCAGTTTTGCGCCCAGCTTCACCCAGTTGTCGCGGGCGTATTTTTCCTGAATGGAAGAACGCAGCACGCCAATCTTCTTGCCCTTGAACCAGGCGTCGTTGATCTGGCTGCCCTGTTTGGCCACCAGTCGGCTGGGCATGTTGTAGTACTTGTCGGAAAAACTCACCACCTTCTTGCGCTCGTCGGTGATGTTCATCGAGGCGATGATGGCGTCGAATTTGCGGGCCTGCAGGGCCGGGATGATGCCGTCAAAATCCTGCGGCACTACTTCGCAGGTCACTTTCATGGCAGAACACAGGGCCTGGGCGATATCAGGGTCGAAGCCCTTCATCTTGCCGTCCGGGCCTTGTTGGGAAAACGGCGGGTAACTGGCATCGGTGGCAAAGCGCAGGGTTTCGGCTTGGGCAGCAGCAGCCATGCCGAGCGCGCACGCGCCCAGCACCATGAGGGACTTGAACATGCTTTCTCCGGTAGGTCTTGTTGTGGTGTGTTGCCCTGCGCGCCAGCAGGCGGGCTGCTGACGCGGGCAGGGCTATGCAGCAGACGTGCTGGGCTTAGCCGCCGTAGACGTCAAAGTGGAAGTACTTGTCTTGTACTTTCTTGTAGCTGCCATCCTTGCGGATCTGCTCGATGGCCTTGTTGATACGCGTGGCCAGGGCTTGATTGCCCTTTTTCACGGCAACACCGGCACCCAGGCCGAAGTACTTCACGTCGGCGTAGTTGGGGCCGACAAAGGCGTAACCCTTGCCGCCATCGGTCTTGAGGAATTCCTGCTCACCCACTGCGCCGTCCACAAACACGGCATCCACGCGGCCGGCTTTCAGATCGAGGAAGGATTCAGGCGATTTGGTGTAGGCCACGATGGTGGCACCATTTTTGCCCCAGAAATCACGGGCAAACTTTTCCTGGGTAGAGGCGCGCAGCACACCGATCTTCTTGCCCTTGAACGCGGTCTGGGTGACCTGGGTATTGCTCTTGGCAATGATGCGGCTGGCGATGTTGTAGTACTTGTTGCTGAAGTCGACGGCCTTCTTGCGCTCTTCGGTGATCTGCATCGAAGACAGGATGGCATCAAACTTGTTGGCATTCAGTGCGGGAATCAGGCCGTCCCAGTCTTGCGGCACGATCTGGCAGCTTACCTTCATGGCGGTACACAGGGCATGGGCCATGTCGATGTCGAAGCCTTCCGGCTTGCCATCTGCGCCTTGCTTGGAGAAAGGCGGGTAGTTGAGGTCTACACCAAAGCGGATGGTTTCTGCGTGGCTGGCAAAACCGGACAGGCTGACTGCAACGGCAGCCGCAAAAATAACCTTCTTCATATGTGTCTCTGCTTCTCGCATGCAGGGAGCAAGCATGCTGCTTGTTCCCGTGGTCTTACTTTGTAAACCCGGCGCTGATGGGATGGCTGCCTGGGCAGCGTGGCCGGAACCTGTTGTTGTTATGCCTGCATGCGCCTCCTGTGAAGACGCCAGGCAATGGTGGCACGGAAACTCCCTGCCCAACAATCAGTCGCATTTGGGGTGGATAGCGCCAAATTGCGAAGGGGCGCATTTTACGCCAGTTTGTATACATTGTGAAACATCATCAAAATCATGCACTTATGTGTTGATTGTAGGATTGTATACAATGTAGGCTGTCACAGCCTTTTTGTAATTGGCCGTCGCATTGCTATAAGGCAAATAGTGGGAGAAAAACCAGTGCCGTACCGGGTGCCGGTTTTTCATGCTGCACTGCATCCCATCTTTCTGTAAGTCGATGTCGCATTAAGGAAATCCCGCTGGTAGCGGGCTTACTACAATGCCCCGACACAAACCGTGCATACAACAAGAGAAGCCCCATGTCGCTTACCAACAAGACCGAACTGGCGAGCCTGATTGCTGATATCCAGGCCGTTGCCGAGAGCAAGCTTTCACCCAAGGAGACACAACAACTTGCCGGATTCTTCCCGATTTACTTCGAAGAAACCGAGCATGCCGACCTGCGCCAGTATTCCTCGCTGGACCTGTTCGGTGCCGCACTGGCCCATTTTGAGTTCGCGCGCAAGCGTAGCGCCGGCCAGCACAAGGTACGTATCTATACACCTGATTTCGAACGCGACGGCTGGCAGAGCACCCATTCGGTGATTGAAGTTGTCAACGACGACATGCCTTTCCTGATCGACTCCATCTCCATGCTGCTGTCGCGCTACAACATCAATCTGCATCTGTTGGTGCACCCGGTGTTGTCGGTTGGCCGCGACAAGAATGGCAATCTGCAGGAAGTCAAACGCACACAAGACCGCAGCCTGCCGCTGGAATCCTTCATCCACGTGCAGATCGACCGCGTCAGCGATGCCGCCACCCTGCAAAAGCTGGAAGCCGAACTGAACCGCATCATTGCCGACATCCGCCTGGTGGTAAGCGACGAGCCGAAAATGCGCGCCGTGGTGGGTGAAATCGGCAAGGACCTGGCCAAGGTCAAGGGCGAACGCGCGGGGGAAGCCAAGGAAGCTGTGGATTTCCTCGGCTGGATGGCCGCCAATCACTTCCTGTTCATGGGCTATTGCGACTACGACCTGGTGAAGCGCGACGGCAAGGACAGCCTGAAGATCGTCAAGGGCTCCGGCCTGGGCATTCTGCAGGACCAGGGCGACAAGGAATACTCCGCCAGCTTTGAAACCCTGCCGCAAGAGCTGCGTGAACTGGCACACCTGCCGCAGCTGATTATCCTGAACAAATCTCAAACCCGCTCCATCATCCACCGTCCGGCCTATGTCGACTTTGTCGGCATCAAGCGCTTTAACGACAAGGGCGAAGTGGTTGGCGAGCGCCGCTTCCTGGGCCTGTACACTGCCGGTGCCTATCAGGCGTCCCCGAAAGACATTCCGCTGGTACGTCAGAAAGTGGCCAGCGTGGTGGCCAACTGCGACTACGTGGACGACAGCTACAAGGCCAAGACCCTGGGTTTTGTGCTGGAAAGCTACCCGCGCGACGAGCTGTTTGAAATTCCGGCCGATGTGCTGGGCCCGATCGCCGAAGGCATTGTCAGCCTGCAAGAGCGCCCGCGCGTGCGCCTGTTTGTGCGCAAGGATCGTTACCACCGCTATGTCAGCAGCCTGGTCTACGTGCCGCGTGACAGCTTTAATACCGAAGTGCGCCTGAAGATTGAAAAAGTGCTGATGGCGGCCTTCAATGGCAATTCGGCTGAATTCAGTGTGCAGATCAGCGACAGCTCGCTGGCGCGCGTGCATTACATCATCCGTACCAATGCCTCCAAGCTGCCGGCCTTCCGCGAATCCGACATCGAGGCGGAAATCGCCCGTCTGGTACGTGGTTGGGTGGAAGAGATGCACCAGCAACTGGTGGAAGTACACGGCGAAGAAGCTGGTAACCTGCTGTTCAAGCGTTACCGCACTGCTTTCCCGCTGTCCTATCGCGAAGAATTTGCCGTACGCAATGCCGTGCTGGACGTACAACTGCTGGAATCCGTTTCCGCCAGTCGCCCGCTGGCGATGAAACTGTACCGTCCTTTCCATCGCGGCAATCAGGCATTCAACCTGAAGCTGTTCCGCGAAGGCGAGCCGATGAGTCTGTCCGCCAGCCTGCCGATTCTGGAAAATATGGGCGTGAAGGTAAGCGACGAACATCCTTACCGTGTTGAGCGCGAAGACGGCTCCGCAGTGTGGATCAGCGACTTTGGCCTGGATGTGGGTGCCTTCTTCGAGCAGATGTCCAGCGAGGCGGTGCAGAAGGACTTCCAGGAACTGCTGGCCCAGGTATTTGCCAAGCGTTGCGAAAACGACGGCTTCAACCGTCTGGCGCTGATTGCTGGCCTGGATTGGCGTGAAATCTCGCTGGTGCGCGCACTGGCCAAGTATCTGCGTCAGGGTGGCCTCACCTTCAGCCAGAACTATCTGGAACAGTGCGTGGCCAACTATCCGGAAATCACCCGTCGTCTGGTGGCGCTGTTTGTGGCCCGCCTGGACCCGGCCCATGCCGATGATGCCCGCGCCGATGCCCTGCTGGCAGAAGTGAAAGAGCAACTGGACAATGTGGCCAACCTGGATGAAGACCGCATCCTGAACGGCTTCCTGGCGGTGATTCTGGCTACCCGTCGTACCAACTTCTGGCAGAAGGCGGCAGACGGCGAGTTCAAGTCCTACATCTCCTTCAAGCTGGAATCCAATCAGATTCCCTTCCTGCCGCAACCGCGCCCGATGTTTGAAATCTGGGTGTACAGCCCGCGTGTGGAAGGCGTGCATCTGCGCGGCTCCAAGGTAGCCCGTGGCGGCCTGCGCTGGTCCGACCGCATGGAAGACTTCCGTACCGAAGTGCTGGGTCTGGTGAAGGCGCAGATGGTGAAGAACTCCGTCATCGTGCCGATGGGTTCCAAGGGTGGTTTTGTTGGCAAGCAACTGCCGGCACCGAGCGACCGTGAAGCCTTCCTGGCCGAAGGGATCGCCTGCTACAAGATCTTCATCTCCGCACTGCTGGACGTGACTGACAACCTGGTGACCGGTCAGATCATTCCGCCCAAGGACGTGCGCCGTCTGGACCCGGATGATCCGTACCTGGTGGTGGCTGCCGACAAGGGCACCGCAACCTTCTCCGACATCGCCAACGGCATTTCCGAATCCTACGGCTTCTGGCTGGGTGATGCCTTTGCCTCCGGCGGTTCCGCCGGTTACGACCACAAGGGCATGGGCATTACCGCCCGTGGTGCCTGGGAATCGGTCAAGCGTCACTTCCGCCATCTGGGCATCAACACCCAGGAGCAGGATTTCAGCGTGATCGGCATTGGTGACATGGCTGGCGACGTATTCGGTAACGGCATGCTGCTGTCCGAACACATCTGCCTGAAGGCCGCGTTCAACCACCTGCATATCTTCCTGGACCCGACCCCGGACGCCAAGACCAGCTTTGCCGAACGCGCCCGCCTGTTCAATCTGCCGCGTTCCAGCTGGGCCGATTACAACCGCGAGCTGATTTCCAAGGGCGGCGGCATTTTCGAACGCTCGGCCAAATCCATTCCGCTGTCGCCTGAAGTCAAGGCCTGGCTGGAAACCGACAAGGACCACATGGCGCCGAACGAGCTGATCCATGAAATCCTCAAGGCCAAGATCGACCTGCTGTACAACGGCGGTATCGGTACTTACATCAAGGCCTCCACCCAGAGCCACGCTGACGCCCGCGACCGCGCTTGCGATCCGGTACGTGTCAATGGCAACCAGCTGCAAGCCCGTGTGGTAGCCGAAGGCGGCAACCTGACTTGCACCCAGCTGGGCCGTGTCGAGTTTGCGCTGGCTGGCGGCCGTATCGCTACCGACGCCATCGACAACTCCGCTGGTGTGGATTGCTCCGACCACGAAGTCAACATCAAGATCTTGCTGGGCGCAGTGATGCAAGCCGGTGACATGACGCTGAAACAGCGTAATGAGCTGCTGGCCGAGATGACCGATGAAGTGGGCCATCTGGTGCTGCGTAACAACGTACTGCAAACCCAGATTCTGGCGATCAAGCGTCTGGAAGCAGCATCCATGCTGTCCACCCATGCGCGCATGATTTCGCACATGGAAAAAACCGGCGAGCTGAACCGCGAAATCGAATACCTGCCGTCGGAAACCCAGATCAACGAACGCCGTCTGGCGCGTCAAGGTCTGACCGTGCCGGAAATCGCGGTCCTGCTGGCCTACAGCAAGATCTCGCTGGATCAGGCCATTCTGGCTACCGATGTGCCGGACGATGCCGACTTCCTGCCGGTGCTGGTGAACTACTTCCCGCAGCCGCTGCAACAGCGTTTTGGCGCGCAGATGCAGCAGCATCAGCTGCGTCGCGAAATCATCGCCAACCAGTTGGCCAACCAGATCATCAACCGCATGGGCACCACCTTCGTGTTCCGCCTGCAGGAAGAGTCGCCGTTCTCCGCTGCCGACATCGCCCGCGCCTGGTGGATTGCCAGCCGCGTGTTTGATGCGGAAAGCCTGTGGGGCCAGATCGAAGCATTGGACAACCTGATCCCGGCTGACCAGCAGATGGAAATGATGGTGCTGGTGCGTACCCTGATCGAACGCGTTACCCGCTGGGTGCTGCGCAACAAGCGTCCGTTCACCTCGGTGAATGCCGTGATCGAACAGTACGCTGGCAAGGTGCAGGCACTGCTGGCACGTCTGCCGGCCCTGGTGGATGCCAAGCAGTACCCGGCCGTGGCCGAACTGGAAGCCCGCCTGAGCCTGCCGAACATGCCGCAGGAACTGGCCAGCGTGCTGGCGCGTCTGGAGTTTGCCGTACCGCTGATGGACATCATCGAAATCAGCGAAGGCGACGAACTGTCGCTGGACGAAGTAGCGCAAAACTACTACCAGCTGGGACGCAATCTGCAACTGGACTGGCTGCGTGACGCCATTACCGGCCTGCCGCGTGACAACCGCTGGCAGTCGCTGGCCCGCTCTGCGCTGCGTGACGACCTGTATCGTCTGCATCGCAAGCTGGCCAAGCTGGCGTTCAGCGAAGCCTCGGGTGACAAGGCCTTTGCCGATGCCTGGCTGGCCAAGCGCCGCAGCGAGCTGGAACTGTGCTACCAGATGTTTGCCGAGCTGCAGTCCTTCAGCGTGCTGGATCTGGCCATGCTGTCTGCCGGCATGCGCGAGCTCAACAACCACCTGCTGGCCTGATTCATCGGTCTTGCATTATCAAACCGGCCCCCTGGGGCCGGTTTTTTTACGTCCATCAGCAGAAAATGCGCAGGGTTTGATGCGAAGCGGCGGACGGCAACGGGTAAATCCGGCTATCATCCGCACTTGACTCCGGCATCCATCATGCCGAACAGACTGGAAACCAAGATGCAGAACACACAGGCCGATGCCTCCGCCCGCGATGCGGAACAAGCCTGGCGCAAGGCCAAGCAGCTGGAGCAGGCGCTGATTGAATTACTGCAGCAGGCTTTGCCCGCCAGCGGGCTGTGCACCGTGGGCAAGCCGCTGACCGAGCAGCAAAAGCGGGGTGAATCCCGCCAGGCACTGTGCTGCAGTCTGCCGCTGCTGCAAAAGAAAAAGCGCAAGGACACCATTGTGGCCTTTCTCAATTTCCAGATCAGCCTGGCTGGTGACGGTGTGCCGCGCCTGGGTGGGAGTGGGGAGGGGGAGCCATGCGGCTCGGTGCTGCACATTGCGCACTGGACTTGTGAATTCAGCTTTGATTACGACGCCTATGTCGGCTTCCCGGCTACCGGCTGGCAGCCGTGGCTGAATCAGGCTGGCCGCCTGCTGCGCTGGGAAGATGACGAATCGCCGTTTGGCGATGAATGGACCTACAGCCTGCGGCTGGATGCCTTGAGCGCGGACGAGGGCCTGCTGCGCCGCGTGGTGCTGCAGCCGGTGCTGGCACTGCTGGAAGGTGCCACGGCAGAAACCGCCTTGCCGGACGATCTGCCCGGCCTGATCCGCTATGTGGATATCCCGGCAGAGGACGGCCTGCAGGACTTGCGCGTGCAGGCCTGAGTGCCGCAGTCCTTGCCGTCGCCATATAAAACCCGCCAGCTGGCGGGTTTTGTTTTACCACTGCCCGGCAATGGCGGTATCAAGCCGGGGCCTGCCAATTACCGCCCAATGCTTTCAGCAGATTCACACTCCAGACAAACTGGCTGCCACGCAGCTGCGATTGCAGGCGTTGAGCGCTGAGCAAGCTTTGCTGATTGATGGCCAGCGTGAGGGTGTTGTCCAGCCCCTCGCGGTAGCGCAGCAGGGAAATATCATAGGCGCGTTGCTGGTTGCTGACGGCGGCCCCCTGTTGCTGGCTGGCCTGATTCAGCCCTTGCAGGGTGGAGAGGGCGTCCTGGGTTTCCTGCATTGCCTGTAGCACGGTTTGGCGATAACTGGCTGCGGCAGCTTGATAGCCTGCCTCGGCATAGTTGATGCCGGCGCGGGTCTTGCCATTGTCAAACAGCGTCTGGCCGGCCTGCAGGCCCAGCGCCCACACCAGGGCTGGAGCGGAAATCAGCTTGGCCAGTTGGGCGGATTCGTAGCCGATATAGGTGGGCGACAGGGTGAGCTGCGGGAACCAGGCCGCCTTGGCTACGCCGATCTGCGCATTGGCAGCTGCCATCGCCCGTTCTGCCGAAGCAATGTCCGGGCGGCGCTGCAGCAGGTCGGCTGGAACCCCTGCCGGAATCTGCGGCGTGGTGGTGGGCAGGGTGGCGGCGTCCAGTTGGAAGTTGCTGGCCGGAGGATGGCCGCTGAGGGTGGCCAGCAAATCTTGCTGTTGCTGGCGCTGATTGCCCAGCAGGCTGAGCTGGGCCTGCGCCGCTTGCAGGCTAGCCTGTTGGGTGGCTAGTGCGCTGGCGGCGTCTAGTCCTTCACGGTGGCGGATTTCGGTGAGCTGCAGCACTTTTTGTTGCAGCTGGATGGTTTGCTGCAACAGCCTGCTTTCCTCATCCAGCTGACGCAGCTGGAAATAGGCGGCGGCCAGCTGGGCCGTCAGCAGCAGGCGCACGTTTTCGCTGTCGGCCTGGCTTTGCGCGGCACTGGCCCTGGCGCTTTCCACATCACGGCGCACCCGGCCCAGCCAGTCGAATTCGTAGCTTACGTTCAGCGTGGGTTTGTAGTCGTTCTGGATGGTGCTGCTATTGCTGGACTGGTAATTGGTCAGCGGCCGCTCGGCGGAAATACGGCTGCGGCTGATGCTGGTACCAGCGCTGACCGTGGGCAGGGTGGCCGCCGCATGCATGCCCGCTTGGGCCTGGGCCTGTTGCAGGCGGGCCAGCGCCAGTTTTAGCGTGGCATTGCTGGCGATGCAGTCGGCTTCCAGCCGGTTGAGCGTGGCGTCGCCAAACTGCAGCCACCAGGCTTGCTTGGCTTGCTGGTCGGCCGGGCTGGCGGTGTGCCAGTTGCCGCTACCCTGCCAGTTGGCGGGCAGGTCGGCCATGACGGGGCGCTGGTAATCCGGGCCAATGGCAGAGCAGGCAGCGAGCGTAGCCAGCAGCACGCTAGCAAACAGCAGGGTGGGCGTGGTGCGCATGGCTTACTCGCTGTTGCCGCTGGCCACAATAGCCACGCTTTGGCCGTTGCGGATGGCATCGGAGGGGTTGAGGATGATGCGCTCCTTGCCGCTCAGGCCAGACTTGATGGCAATGTCTTTGCCGTAGTCCGTACCCAGTAGCACTTTTTGCAGCTTTACCTTGTTGTGTTTATCCACCACCGCCACCTGGCTGCCCTCGGCGCCGAAGATCAGTGTATTGGTGGGCAGGGTCAGTCCCGCCGGGCTCTTCAGCTTGAAGCGTGTTTCTACATACAGGCCGGGCAGCAGTTTGCCGCCGGCATTATCCAGCACCACTTCCACTTGCAGGGTGCGGGTGGCCGGGTCGATGGCACCGGCAGTGCGCGCCACCTTGCCTGCTACAACCTTGGCGTTGTCTCCGGCCAGGATGTCGACGCTGTCGCCCACCTTGACCTGGCTGGCACGCTCCTGTGGCAGGTAAACATACAGGTGCAGCTTGTTTACCTGTGCCACGCTGAACAGCGACTGGCCGCTGCCGCCGTTGCCCGCATTGATCAGGCTGCCGTTGTCGATATTGCGCTTGGTGATGATGCCGTCAAACGGTGCCACGATGCGGCCAAAGTCCTGTTGATCGCGCAGGCGCTTGAGGCTGGCGGCGGTTTGCTGATAGGCAGCAGTCTTTTCGTCGAACTCCTGCTGCGATACCGCATCCTGTGCGCGCAGGCGGCTCCAGCGCTGGTAGGCGGTGCGCGCCAGTTCGTGGCTGGCTGCGGCTTCGTCTACCTGCTTGTTGATGTCGGGGGTGTCCAGTACGGCCAATAGTTCGCCCTTTTTCACCGGCTGGCCGATGTCCTTGAACCATTGTTTGACGTAACCGCTGCTGCGCGCATACACCACCGCCTCGCTGATGCCCTGCAAGGTGGCGGGCAGGGTGAGCTGATTGTCATGGCGATTGTTCTGCGCCTGTACCACGCGTACTTGCTGGATGGCGTTTTGGCTGGCTTGTTTGGCCAGCGTGTCGGCATTGGCCTGTCTGGCCAGCAAGGTGCGGCCCAGGCCAGCCAGCAACAGCAGCACGATGAGGATGGTGACGGTACGGGCGCGGCGGGCTACCTTGTCACGGCCATCCAGGCCGGGGAGGGTATCGTGGTGGAAGGCCGGCACGCCCTGATTGGTGTGGCGCTGATTTGTCATGCTGGGGTCCTAGGCTTGCACCGGCGTTGCCGGGCTGTCGTCGTCAGGGCGGTGCGCTTGCGCCCGGCGCTTGGCCAGGTGGCTGTGGAAGCTGGCAAACACCACCGGAACAAAGAACAGGGTGGATACGGTGGCAAACAGCAGGCCGCCAATCACGGCGCGGCCCAGTGGGGCATTTTGCTCCGAGCCATCACCAATGCCGATGGCCATGGGAATCATGCCAATGATCATGGCCAGCGCGGTCATCAATACCGGACGCAGGCGGGTGGCCCCGGCCTCCAGCGCGGCAGATAACGGTGGCAGGCCTTCGTGCAGGCGCTGGCGGGCAAAGGACACCACCAGAATACTGTTGGCAGTGGAAACCCCCATGGTCATGATGGCACCGGTCAGTGCTGGCACGCTCAGATTGGTTGCGGTCAGGATCAGCATCCAGGCGATGCCGGCCAGGGCTGCCGGCAGGGCGGAGATGATAATGAAGGGATCGAGCCAGGACTGGAAGTTCACCACGATCAGCAAGTAAACCAGCACGATGGCACCCAGAATGCCCAGCCCCAGCCCGGTGTAGGAGGACTGCATGGTTTCCACCTGACCGCGCAGGGTGATTTTGCTGCCCTTGGGCAGCTCGGCTTGTGACTGCTTGATCAGCTGCTGGATGTCGCTGGCTACCGAGCCCAGATCACGTCCACGCACATTGGCGTAAATGTCCACCGCTGGCTGAATGTTGTAGCGGCTGACGATGGCCGCTTCGCGCCCTGGTCGGGTGCTGACCAGATTACCCAGTTGCTGTGGCGTACTGCCGCTGATGCCAGCGGGGTTGACGGGCAGTTGCAGCAGATCGTCCAGCGCATTGATACGGTATTGCGGTGTCTGCGCCTGCATGTTGTACACCACGCTATTGGCCGGGTTCAGCCAGAAGGTGGGCTGGGTCTGCTGACTGCCAGACAGCGGCAGCAACAGGTTCTGTGCCACATCCACCGCATTCAGCCCCATGCCTTGCAGGCGGGTGCGGTCCATGTCCAGCTTGAGCGCCGGTGCATCCAGTCGCTGGTGTACATGTACATCAGTCGCGCCGTTTACACCCTTGATGCGGTCGGCCAGCTTGGCCGCAAAAGCATGGTTGTCTGCCATGTTTTTGCCGTAAATCTGCACGTCGATGGCGGATGGGGTGCCGAAGTTGAGAATCTGGGTGACGATGTCCGCCGGTTGGAAGAAAAACTCCACGCCCGGAAAG
Source organism: Aquitalea sp. FG25 (assembly GCF_057809375.1). Lineage (NCBI taxonomy): Bacteria > Pseudomonadati > Pseudomonadota > Betaproteobacteria > Neisseriales > Chromobacteriaceae > Aquitalea > Aquitalea sp. FG25. The sequence goes on along the minus strand of NZ_JBMDJV010000042.1, from coordinate 5,861 downwards.
CGCTTGGCCAGCAGCGGCGGGATTTTCTCGATGTAGTCGGCGCTGGGATGGTGGCCCGGTTTCAGCGAAATCAGGATGTCTGCGTCCAGCGTGCCGATGGTGCCTGAGTTGCTATAGGACAGATTGATGCCGGAATAGGGCAGGCCGATATTGTCGATGATGGTATCCAGCTCGTGCGGCGGAATGATTTCCCGCAGCGCACTGTCCACGCCGTCGGCCAGCCGGGCGGTGTTCTCGATACGAGTGCCGGTGGGCGCGCGCATGTGCAGCTTGATCTGGCCGGTATCCACCGTGGGGAACAGGTCGCGCCCCAGTAACAGGTACAGGCCGCAAGACAGCAGGCAAAAGGCCAGAAACCCGGCCATGAAGCGGCGACGATGGGTGAGCAGATGGCTGAGCAGCAGCACATACACACTGCGCAGCTTGTCAAACTGGTGGTTGAAGCGCTGGTGTACCTGGTGAATCCAGGCCGTTACCCGCCCGCTGCGGCCCTGATGGCCCATCAGCAACAGTGCCAGCGTGGGTACCAGCGTACGCGACAGCACATAGGAAGCCAGCATGGCAAACACCACCGCTTCTGCCAGCGGCACAAACAGGTAACGCGCCACGCCCTCCAGAAAGAACATCGGCACAAACACGATGCAGATGCACAAGGTAGAGACAAAGGCCGGAATGGCAATTTCTCCAGCCCCTTCCAGAATGGCGGTGTGCAGGTCCGCCCCCATGTGCAGATGGCGCTCAATGTTTTCGATGGTGACGGTGGCGTCGTCCACCAGAATACCCACTGCCAGCGCCAGGCCGCCCAGCGTCATTACATTGATAGTTTCACCCACTGCGTGCAGCAGGATGACCGAGGAAAAAATGGAGAGCGGAATCGACACCGCAATGATGGAGGTGGTGCGCCAGTTACCCAGAAACAACAGCAGCATGATGGCGGTGAGTGCGGCGGCAATCAGCGCCTCGTGAATCACCCCTTCCACCGCAGTCTTGACGAAGATGGACTGGTCGGCCAGCAGCGACACCTCAATCCCCTTGGGCAGCAGCGGCGTCACCGTGGGCAGCAGGCTTTTCAGATTGTCCACCACGCTGAGCGTGGACGCGCCACCGTTCTTGTACACCGACAGCAGCAGCCCGCGCTGGCCGTTTTGCCGCACGATATTGGTTTGCGGCGAATAGCCGTCGCGCACATGTGCCACTTCACCCAGATAGGTGGTGGCCCCATTGCTGCTGCGCACCGGGAGATTGTTCAGCCCGGCAATACTGGTGGGAGAGCCATTCAGGCCGATATTGAATTCGGTATCGCCCATCTTGGCGGTGCCGGCAGGCAGAATCAGGTTCTGGCTGCTGATGGCATTCACCACATTGGCTGGCGTCATGCCCTTGGCGGTAATGGCGGCCAGGTCCAGATCCACCGACAGCAAACGCACCTTGCCGCCATAGGGGTAAGGAATGGCCACGCCGGGAATGGTGACCAGTTGTGGCCGTAAGGTATTGACCGCAGCGTCGAACACATCCTGTTCTGACAAGGTCTTGCTGGACATGCCCAGCTGCACCACCGGCACGCTGGAGGCGGTGTACTTGATTACCAGCGGCGCAGTGGTGCCGGTGGGCATCTGCCGTACCACGGCCTGCGAAACCGACACCACCTGGGCGATAGCGGTTTGAATATTGACATTGGGCTGGAAGAAAATCTTGATCACCGCAATGCCGTTGAGCGATTGCGACTCGATATGCTCGATATCGTTTACCGTGGTGGTAAGAATGCGCTCGTTGGACTGGGTGATGCGGTCGGCCATCTGTTGCGGTGCCAGGCCGTTATAGCCCCAGATCACGCTGATCACCGGGATGTCGATTTCCGGCAGTACATCAACCGGAGTGCGCAATACCGCCAGAACAGTAGCCAGCAGGATGACAATCGCCATCACGATAAAGGTATAGGGCCGGCGCAATGCCGTTTCAACAATCCACATCGGGGGAAACTGCCTTCCTGCCAGAGGCCTGCGAGCATGGCCGGTATGCTTGGTATCGCGACAAGATGCCGCCCTGTTGCAGCACAAGGTTCCTCTTGCTTGCCAATAGACATTCTCTGGCGTGCATGCTGGGGTAGGGTGGCCTGACTATCGCACTTTTATGTGGCTGCCAATGAGTAGGAATGGCAGCTTTGCGCTACCGGGATATTAGCGTAAGCACATGGCGGGCGCGTGAAGAAAAAACCGGCAAATTGTTGCCAAATATTGCAACGCACCCTTAACGGCAGCCAGCGCTCAGCCTGGGGCGGAGCGATACAGTTCCACCGTTTGTTCGGATGTCGGCAGCAAAACTGGGCCTGCGTGATGCAACCCGGCTTTCTCCAAAACCCGGCGTGAAGCAGCGTTGTCTGCGTTTACATAAGCAACCACGCGCTTCAGTTGCAGGCTGTGCAAACCATATTGCACACAGGCGGCAGCCGCTTCGCTGGCATAACCCTGTCCCCGCCAGGCGGGCAGCAAGGCGTAGCCGACATCAATATCCAGCAGGCCGGCACGGCGTATCAGGCCACACATGCCAATGGCCACGCCATCATCCCGCCGTTCCACGCACCACAGGCCAAAACCGTCTTGCAGGTAAGCAAGAAGGGGACCACGGCTCAGGTAGTCGATGGCCTGGGCCTGAGTGTGTATGCCACGGTCAGCGACGTTGCGAATGAAATCCGGGTCGGTCAGCAATGCCAGCAGCAACGATGCATCCTGCAGGGTGAATTCCCGCAATTGCAGACGGGGCGTGATGATGTGCAACATGGCGGAGGTCTTCTGCGAGGGGATAGCGCAGTGTAGCGCAGCATGCAAGTCAACTGGCAATACTTGCAGGTAAGGCATGGATGTGCAGATAGGCTGGTGGAGAGTCATTGCAATTTGCACATTGGCTCTTGTCAATTTTACAGATCGCGTGTAATATCGCTTTCTCTGTTGCACAAAATGCAGCAGCCATCTGGAGAGGTGGATGAGTGGTTTAAGTCGCACGCCTGGAAAGCGTGTTTAGGGTAATACCCTAACGGGGGTTCGAATCCCCCCCTCTCCGCCAGATATCTACAAAAAAGCCCTGATTATTCAGGGCTTTTTTGTTTATCAGCAGTAGTTTAAGCCACAAGCAGGATTGCCAATTCATCTTGTCAATTCCTGCGGTAATGTATGTGGCTGTTATAGGGTTTGGGCAATGCTAATCATCAGGATGATTTAATCCCTTTGTCCAAGGCTATTTGATGGATCGCCGTTACCACGGAGTCTGCTCCCTGGCGGATCTGGTTGATTACTGTTCCTACCTTGTTTACCTGTTCAACGCTGTCTGCCACCAGGCTTTTAATTTGGTCCATATCATGTACCGCAGTATTAGTCTGGCTTTGGATTGCCGTTACCATTCCTGAAATTTCAGCAGTAGATGATGACGTTCTTTCGGCAAGCTTCCTAACTTCATCAGCCACAACGGCGAAGCCTCGGCCTGTTTCTCCTGCGCGTGCGGCTTCAATTGCAGCATTCAATGCTAGCAGGTTGGTCTGATCGGCAATGTCTTTGATTGTTTGCACAATCGTATTGATTTGTTGAGAGTGCTGTCCCAGCGATTGAACACTTTTTGCGGCAGTGGCAATTTGCTGCGACATGTTTTCAATATAGGCAACGCTGTCAGTTATATTATTTACGCCTTCTTCTGCCCAGTGCCTGGTTTGCTGAGAGGTATTGAATGCAAATAGTGCGCTATCGTGCTCTTGTTGCTGGGTAATGATGTTTTTGGTGATGTCGGTGGCAAATTTGATGATGGATATTACATTGCCATTGCCGTCAAAAACTGGGTTGTAGCTGGCTTCCAGCCAACGTACTGTTCCATCCTTGGCAATACGCTTTATCTGGCCGGAAAATAATTGGCCAGCTCTTAGTTGTTCCCACAGCTGCGTATATTCCTTAGTGTGCACAAAATCGGGCGGGCAGAGCATGCTGTGGTGCTTGCCGATAAGCTCTTCAAGCTTGTATCCCATGATGCGCACAAAATTCTGGTTAATCGTGGTGATGACGCCTTCGCGCGTAAATTCGATAGATGCCATGACGCGATTCACCGAATCCAGAACGGCTTTATTATGAGCGGCTTCTTCGACTCGGTCGGTGATATCTGTTGCAAACTTGACGAAGCCGGTTATTTTTCCTGATGGGTCCTTGACTGGGTTGTAGGTGGCTTCCAGCCAGATATCCTGCCCGGAGCTCCCCAGCCGTTTTACGCGCCCGGCAAAGGGTTTGCCGGATCGGAGGCTTTCCCAGAATTGTTTGTAATCATTTGAGTTTGCATAGTTCCTGTCACAGAGGTCGCGATGATTTTTTCCTTTCAGCTCTTCATCGCTGTATCCCATCACCTTCTGAAACAGGCTGTTGGACTCTACTACATTGGCATTAATATCAAACGTGACACTGGCTGTTGAAAGATTAATCGCATCGATGATTGCCTGTTTCTGGCCGAGTAATTTTTCTTGGCCGTCAATTTTGGCGTGTAGCTTTTTGTTAAACATGGCTGTTCTCACTTCAAAATAATCTATAACAAGCAACCCAAGGTCCGCGTGGCAGAGTCCACCGTGATTGCACTATAAAATACAATTACTTAATTGCGGTGTGTTGTGATGAAAAAAACCTATATTATTAACATTTTGTTTAAAAAATTATCATGAAAAATATTTTTATGTGATAAATATATAATATTTCTGTTGCTGCGATTTAAATTGTCAAAATAGTTTGCTTATGAATAAAAAACAACAATCTGGCTGGAATGTGTTTTCCAGTACTTTTGACCAGGTTGTTGCCGGGTTTGAACTTGGCCATGCCTGCGGTTTCGGCCATCAGTCGGCCAGGATGGTGGTGACGGTGCGGGGCAAGAAAAAGGCCCTGAACATATCAGGGCCTGGTGGAGTGCTTTTTTGCAGCGTGGCAATGTCAAAAGCCCAGGCTGCCCAGCAGGTCGTCTACTTGCTGCTGATTGGACATCACGTCCGGATTGCCTTCTTGATTGATGGCAGGGCCATTGAGCAGGCTGCTGTCCAGTGCGCCTTTCTTGTGTTCTGGCGAGAACTCGACCAGCAAAGTCAGCATTTCGGCTTCCAGGGTCTTGAACATGTCCATCATCTTCTTGATGACCTGGCCGGTGAGATCCTGAAAATCCTGTGCCATCACGATTTCCAGCAATTGGGTGCTGGTTTCGTGGGTTTGTTGTGGTACCTGATTCAGGTACTGGCGAGTGTCATTGGCCAGTTGCTTGAATTCTTCGGTAGACAGCTGATTGGCATACAGCAGGTTCCAGCGTTCTGACAGGGCTTTCGCGTTGCCACCCAGGTCATCTTGCAGCGGCTGGGCCACATCAATGGCATTCAATACCCGGTCGGCTGCGCCCTTAGTGAGCGAGGCAATGTAGCTCAGGCGATCGCGTGCATCCGGAATGGCATCGGCCACCCGTTCCAGCGACTTGTCGTAGCCCATGTCGCGCAGGGCATTGTGCATTTTTCGGGTGATCTGGCCAATCTGCTCGTACATCTCTTCATTGCCGCTTTGCGGCGTACTGGCGCTTTGTGCTGCTGTTGCGGCTGCGGGCTGGGGTTCGGCGGTTTCTTTTTGCTGGCTGGCAATACTGTCGAACAATGCTTCGAGATCCGGTGAATCTCCGCTATCTAGAATGTGATCCGGCACGATAGCTTCTCCTCTAGGCTGACCTGGCAGGTCGGTTTGCCATGTGTATGCGTTACTTGTTCATGGTCTGGAAGATTTTGTTCATCTTTTCTTCCAGTGTCGCTGCAGTAAAGGGCTTGACGATGTATCCGCTGGCACCGGCCATGGCCGCTTCGATGATGTTTTCCC
>NZ_JBMDJV010000041.1:0-23833 GCF_057809375.1 Aquitalea sp. FG25 | reverse complement strand
ACCTCCGGCCTCTACGTCCCGAACGTAGCGCTCTACCAGGCTAAGCTACACTCCGCTTCCTTACTTTCTGCATTCTGCTATCAGCTTTTTGGTCCGTTTCCGGGTTACAATCAGCGACATCAGAGGACGCGCATTATGGAACATTTATGTGGTTTAAGCAACTATCTTTTTATCGCCTGAACGGCGAATCCCTGCACGAAACCGGCAAGCTTTCCCATGCCCTGGAAAAAAGCCCCTTCCAGCACTGTGGTGGCCTGGACTGGTTCAGTGAAGGCTGGGTAGCGCCAGCTGCGCATCTGGATAGCCCGGTATTCCATGTACGAGACTGCCAGCTGCTTTCCCTTAAACGCGAGGACAAGGTACTGCCCGCTGGTGTTATCCGTGATTTTGTCGATATCAAGGTTCAGGAAATAGAAGAAAAGGAAGTGCGCAAGGTTGGTCGGAAAGAGAAGCTCGCACTCAAGGAGCAGATCACCGATGACCTGTTGCCACGCGCCTTTGTCCGCACCCACCGCACCACAGCCTATCTGGACTGCCGCCGTGGCTGGATGATGGTGGACTCCGGCACCGCCAGCAAGGCCGAGGCGCTGGTATCCAAGCTACGCGAAGCGCTTCCCCCCTTCCCTGCCGCCCTGCCACGCACCAAACTGGCCCCCCATACCGCCATGACCGACTGGCTGGCCGCCGGCGAAGCCCCTTTTGGTTTTGAGCTGGATGCCGATTGCGAACTGAAGGATGGTAGCGAAAACGGTGCGGTCATCCGCTGCACCCGCATGGACCTGACAGCAGACGAAATTCGCCAGCACATTGCCACCGGCAAGCAGGTAACGCGCATCGGCCTGATCTGGCAAGAGAAAATTCGCTTCATGCTGACTGACACACTGCAACTCAAACGCATCCAGTTTCTGGATGTACTGCAGGAAGAAGCCAGCCAGGCCGGGGATGATCGCGAAAGTCTGTTTGAAGCCACATTCACGCTGATGAGCGAGGAGTTGGGTGAGCTGGTGGATGCGCTGATCGAAGCACTTGGCGGGCTGGAAGATAGCCAAGCCAACCCACCTGTTGCAGGCGTATCTTCATCTGTGGATACCGCTGGCAACAACAACAAGGGCACGCATGCATCTGAGGAAGCCCGGGATGTTCCCTGGGACTGACACGCCATCCGCCGTGCAATACAGCAAGAGCCTACGGGCTCTTTTTTTTCGATAGCACAAACCTAACAATCACTTTACAACAATCAATTTAACAAATCTATTGCGAAAAACCATAATGGCAACAGACCAGAAGTCGCCATGCTGCATTCAAGACGTGTGGATGGTGATATGCCGGTTTCCGTACATTGAGATTTTTCCTATCAATAATAGGGAATTATCCCAGTAAAAAAGAACAGGTCTTCCAGTACAAATAAAGTTAGCAATCCAGTACACAGGGAGAGCGTCATGCATAACCAACAGACGTGGCAGGAAGTGTTGCTCGACATGCTGGCGGCTTTTTCGGCCCTGCAGTAACGGTAACAGGCAGGAACAAGTACCAGCAATACATGGATTAGCTCTGGGGGACCAGAGCCCCAGAACAACTCACAGCATACGAAACAGGAGCAAAAGATGGCGAATTCACATGCAGGTTCTACAGGCAAATGTCCGGTAATGCACGGTGGCATGACACAAACAAGCATGTCCAACACCGACTGGTGGCCTAATGCGCTTAATCTGGACATCCTGCATCAGCACGACAGCAAGACCAATCCAATGGGGGCGGACTTTGACTACCGTGAAGAAGTGAAAAAACTGGATGTTGAGGCTCTTAAGACTGACCTCAAAACCCTGATGACCGACAGCCAGCCCTGGTGGCCTGCTGACTGGGGACATTATGGCGGGTTGATGATTCGCATGGCCTGGCACGCAGCCGGCAGCTATCGTATTGCCGACGGTCGTGGCGGCGCGGGTACCGGCAACCAGCGTTTTGCTCCGCTGAACTCCTGGCCTGACAATGGCAACCTGGACAAGGCGCGACGCCTGTTGTGGCCCATCAAGAAAAAATACGGCAACAAACTTAGCTGGGCAGACCTGATGATTCTGGCTGGCAACATGGCTTACGAATCGATGGGTCTGAAGACCTTTGGCTTTTCTTTTGGCCGCGAGGACATCTGGCATCCGGAAAAAGACATTTACTGGGGTTCGGAAAAACAGTGGCTAGCCCCCAGCGGCAGCGAAGGCAGCCGTTATTCTGGTGTCCGCACACTGGAAAACCCGCTGGCAGCGGTAATGATGGGCCTGATTTACGTCAACCCGGAAGGGGTGGACGGCCAGCCGGACCCGCAAAAAACCGCACACGACATCCGCGAAACCTTTGCCCGCATGGCAATGAATGACGAAGAAACGGTTGCCCTGACCGCTGGTGGCCATACCGTGGGCAAGACCCATGGCAACGGTGACGCAGCCAAACTCGGCCCGGCACCTGAAGGAGCTCCGCTGGAAGAACAAGGCCTGGGCTGGATGAATCACACCAGCCGTGGCATTGGTCGCAATACCGTTACCAGCGGCATCGAAGGCGCCTGGACCACCCACCCCACCCAGTGGGACAACGGCTACTTCGACATGCTGATGGGCCATGAGTGGACGCTGACCAAGAGCCCGGCTGGCGCATGGCAATGGATTCCGATCGACATCAAGGAAGAAGACAAGCCGGTAGACGTGGAAGACCCGAGCATTCGTTGCATGCCGATCATGACCGATGCCGACATGGCCATGAAAGTGGACCCGGTATATCGCGAGATCCTCGAACGCTTCCATCGCGATCCGGCCCACTTCTCCGACGTATTTGCCCGAGCCTGGTTCAAGCTGACCCACCGCGACATCGGACCGAAAACCCGCTACATCGGCCCAGACATCCCGCAGGAAGAGCTGATCTGGCAAGACCCGGTACCGGCAGGTCGTACTGACTACGATGTAGATGCAGTCAAGGCCAAGATCGCGGCCAGTGGTCTGAGCATTGCCGAACTGGTCAGCACCGCCTGGGATAGTGCACGGACCTTCCGTGGTTCGGACAAGCGTGGTGGTGCCAACGGCGCCCGCATCCGCCTGGCACCGCAAAAGGACTGGGTAGGCAACGAACCAGCCCGACTAGCCAAAGTACTGGCCGTGCTTGAGAAAATCGCCGCCGAATTTTCCATCAGCGTGGCTGATGCCATCGTATTGGGTGGTAATGTCGGTATCGAACAAGCGGCCAAGGCTGCAGGACATACATTGGTACTGCCCTTTGCACCGGGTCGCGGCGATGCTACGGCGGAGCAAACCGATGCCGAGTCCTTTGCCGTGCTGGAACCGCTGGCCGATGGCTTCCGTAACTGGCTCAAGCAGGACTTTACTGTTAGTGCCGAAGAGTTGCTGCTGGATCGCGCCCAGCTGATGCGCCTGACTGCCAGTGAAATGACAGCCCTGATCGGTGGCATGCGAGTCGTGGGCAGCAACCATGGTGGTAGCAAGCTGGGTGTGTTTACCGACCGTCCTGGCCAGCTGACTACTGACTTCTTCGTCAACCTCACCGACATGGCATACGCCTGGAAGCCGGCTGGGCGCAATCTGTACGAGATATGCGAACGTAGCACCGGTGCGGTGAAATGGACAGCAAGCCGCGTTGATCTGGTATTCGGTTCCAACTCCATCCTGCGCGCCTATGCCGAGGTCTATGCCCAGGACGATAACCAGCAAAAGTTTATCCAGGACTTTGCTGCCGCCTGGACCAAGGTGATGAACGCCGACCGCTATGATCTAAGCTGATCTCTGCTGGCAGTCATCAGAAGCCGCACAGCCTCATGGCTGTACGGCTTCTTTTTTGCCTAGCCTTCTGCTGAACACCAATAAAGGCAGCAATCAGGTGGCGGCAATGCCAGCCAAGCCAGCCCGGATAGCGGCATGCTAGCAAACAAGGCTCTTTTGATTTATTTTTTCAATTGATAATTTGAAAAGATAAATTTTACTTGCGAATAATTCTCATTAAAATGAAAGAACAATTATCTCCTCGAAAGGAGTCAAGCATGCAAGCCACTCAACCCATCACCCCACCTCGCGTACGCAAATGGCAGCATCTGCGCATTCTGCTCGGTATCTGCATCGCCTGCAGCGGATGGGGATTACTGTTGCAGTCATCGACACAGGGAGGTGCCCCTTCCTCCATGCATGGAATTGCCAGCCATCCGGTCTGATTTGCACTGATGCCATGCCGATCACTACTATTTCTTATTAGTAAACAAAATGATGAAGAAATAGCCGTTTTTTTAACATGGAATTCTGATTAAGCTGTTCACATGGCAATCATTGCAGGCAGAACGAACATGAGCAACCGACAAGCAGCGCTATTCATCTCTCACGGCGCCCCCACACTCCCGATTGAAGACAGCCCGACCCGCCACTTCCTGACCCAGCTGGGCCAAACCATGCCGCGTCCACGTGCCATCATCGTGGTATCTGCACACTGGGAAAGCACCATGCCCATGGTCAACCTGGCGGCAAAGCCAGAAACCATGTACGACTTTGGCGGTTTCCCCTCCATTCTGTACACGCTGCGCTACCCCGCCAGCACTGATCTCAAACTGGCTGCTGATGTCGTAGACAAACTGCGTGAGTCGGGCTTGCGCGTAGGAACCACCGATCAGCGTAGCCTGGACCATGGCATGTGGACACCGCTGATGTTGATGTACCCTGCAGCAGATATCCCACTCGTCATGGTGTCACTACCACATGGGGCCAGTGCAGATACCTTTTTCCAGATGGGACGCGCGCTCAGGGCACTGCGAGACGATAATGTGCTAATCATCGGTTCGGGCAGCTACACACATAATCTGTGGCAACTCAGCCCGGATGGCAGTGCACCGCCGCCATGGGCAGCCGACTTTGCCAACTGGATGGACTTAGCCCTACAGGAAAACCGTCAGCAGGATATCCTGCGCTGGAAGCAACTAGCCCCGCTGGCGCGCGAAAATCACCCGACAGACGAACATTTCAACCCGCTGCTGGTGGTGATGGGGGCCGCATCCGATGCTGCAACCCCGGTGAAACTGCACGACGACTGGCGCATGGGCTCGCTATCCATGGCTTGCTGGCGTTTTGACTGATTCCGTCTGTGCGTAACAAGGGCCCCAGAGGGGCCCTTGTTATTGGTGGCTACACATTTACAGCGTTTTCAACTTGCCACGAAAATCATCCAGGCAGGTATAGCCCTTGCGCTGCATCAGATCGTCCAACTCACCCAGAATGCGCGCAAATGCGCCCTCTCCTTCTTCATACAGACAGCTACCAATCTGCACAGCAGTTGCACCGGCAAGAATGTGCATGAAAGCTTCACGCCCACTATTGATGCCACCGCAACCCACCACATGCTTGCCAATCAACAAGCGGGAAAACTCGCGCACATTCGCCAATGCCGTCGGCAGTACATAACTGCCACCCAGCCCGCCCAGACCATCCTTGGGCTTGATGACCACGCTTTCTGTCTCCGCATCGATAACCAGGCCATTGCCGATGGAGTTGATGCAGGTGACAAAGCGCACACCGGTAAACGCATTCAGCAACTCTGCCATCTGGGCAAAATGAACTGGGTCAAAATACGGGGGCAGCTTGACACCAAATGCTTTCGGGTAAATACGGCTGATCTCAGCCAGAGTGATCGCACAGGCATCCGTGTCGTAGCCCAACTGCGGCTTGCCCGGCAGATTAGGACAGGACAGGTTTACCTCTGGGATGCAGGACAAGTTACTAGCAGCCAAGTCAGCCAACATGCTCAGATTGTCTTCCAGCGTCATCCCGGAAATGGACAGGAACAAGGGCTTGCCCTGGTTGTAAGGATAGCGGCTGGCATAGTCGCGATAGTAGGCGTAGCCCGCATTGGGCAGGCCCATGGAGTTGATACTGCCCAGGGCCGTGGCATAGTAGCGCGGCTCTGGATTGCCCTCTCTTGCTTGCAAGGTGCAGCTTTTGCTGATGACAGCGCCAGCAGCAGAGTGGCGCACCTGCTCCAGTTCGGCAACAGTGCGGCACATCACGCCGGAAGCGTTATACAGAGGATTGGCCATGGTCAGACCAAGCCAGGATACAGACAGGTCTACCCGCATGTTTTCTTCCCCGACAGTCAAAATCGACAGTGTGCCGCGCAGCATTGGCCGGGGTTCTGCGCCATATCAAGCACCACAGACAAACGACCACAATGCAACTGCAGTCTCTGCCGGATTTCAGCCGGTTTCAGCGCAACAAATGCAGGCCCTGATAGAAGATAAAGGCAATAATCCAGGCCAGTAATACCGACCAGCCCACCGAAAGCGCGGTAAAGGCGCGGCTTTTCGACTCACGGCGAATGGCCGCAACGGTAGACAGACAGGGTACATACACCAGCGTGAAAATCAGGAAACTCATGGCCGAAGCCCAGTCCAGATGATGCAGCAAGGCTGTACCCAACCCGGCTTCCGGGACACCGTAAATCACTGCCAGACCACCCAGCAGGATTTCCTTGGCCACAAAGCCGACCAGCAGGGCCACTGCCAGCTCGTGCTTGATACCGATAGGGTCGAGTACCGGTGCCATCAGGCTACCCAGCATATCGGCCAGTGTCTTGTTATCTCCGGCCGGAATATGGGACACCAGCCAGACAAGTACCACCCCCATGAGAATGAAGCTGGATGCCAGCTCCAGAAAAGCACGCACCTCACCAACGGCACGGATCAGCATATGGCGCACTCCGGGCAGGCGATAGGGTGGAACCTCTAGCAGGAAGGCTTCATTGCCCTGATACCGGTGCTTGAACACCCATGCGGTAAAGATAGCCACGGCAAAACTCAGCAGATACAGCAGCAGTAATACCCAGGGTGCTTGCTGAGGCCGAAACAGGATGCCGGCAAAAAACACGACAACCTGCAGACGAGCCGAACACAGCGAGAACGGAATGATCAGCATGGTGAGCAGCCTTTGCTTGCGCTCACGCATCACCCGCGTTCCAAGAATGGCCGGCACATTGCAGCCAAAGCCCATCAGTTGCATGACAAAACCACGGCCATCCAGCCCCAGTCGCGCCATGAAGGCATCTGTCAGATAAGCAGCCCGAGCCAGATAGCCACTATCCTCAACCATGGCCATCAGGATGAAGAATACAAACAAAATGGGGGCAAACGTCACCACGGTGGAAACGCCTTGCCAGATACCATCCAGCAGCAGGCTTTGCACGATGGCCGGCAGCGCACTGGTCCACGGCCCAAGTGCCGCCGCCTTAAACCAGTCCAGGCCAGCACCCACCACATCCTGTAATGGCGTGCCAATCTGGTATGTCAGATTAAACAGCAGGGCCATGAAGGCAAAAAACAGCGGCAAACCCAGCCAGGGATGCATCAGCCAGGCATCCACTTTCTCGGTCATGCCCCGTGGCAGTACTGGCGGCAAGGACCACGCCCCCAACAAGCGGGTACGCGCCATTTCAATGGCCTCACGCGTTTCCGGTACCTGGTCCAGCGCAGCATGCCCAGGTGTCTTGGTGGCGGCAGCTTGGCGATTCAGCACATCCATCAATTGCGGCCACCCTTCCATACGCTTGGCCGACACCAATACCACGGGAATGCCCAACCGCTGCTGAAGGGCTTCTACATCCAGTTGCACGCCCAGCAAACGCGCTTCGTCCGCCATATTCAGAACCAGCACGGCGGGCAAGCCACTGGCCAGCACCTGCAGTGCCAATGGAAGCTGACGGTCCAGTTGGGCCGCATTAAGCACCAGCACCACCGCATCAAAGGCCGTGCTCATCAGCACATCCCTCACCACGGCCTCATCATCGGTATAACCGGTCAAGTCATTCACACCGGGCAAGTCCACCAACTCCACCATATTGCCGCCCAACAACAAGCGGGCACTGGTGAGATCTACCGTCAGGCCGGGCCAGTTTCCTACACGCTGTGACATGCCGGTCAGGCGGTTAAAGACAGTGGATTTACCGGTATTGGGCAAGCCGATCAGGGCAAATCGCTTCATCCGGCCACCCGCACTTGAATAAATTTTGCCAAGCTGCGACGCAGCATAAAGCGGGTGCTGCCTACTTCCAACACCAGTGGGCCTCCAAACGGCGCACGACGGGACAGATTGAATTTGCTGCCCGGGATCAGGCCAAATGCCGCCACCCGGCGGAAGGCCTCATCGGACAGATCAAGACTAGCCACCACTCCTTTGCACCCCGCAGGGAGCTTGTCCAGAGACATCATGCTCGACACCAATAACGCGAATAATTAGCATTATTGTACGCAATACTCCCTACTAACGGTAAGGTCTACCTGCGCAACATCCAAAGAAGTCTTGAGCAATATCAATCCGGCGTGGTCCTCCTCCGCAAGCGCAGCGTGAATCCCGCAGCAACGGTGGCCCTGCTGCTGCATACCGTTTAGAATCTGGCTCATCTCAAATTTTCCTGACGGACCCCCGACCATGAGCATCAAATCCGACAAGTGGATCCGCCGTATGGCGCAAGATCACAACATGATCGAGCCGTTTGAACATAACCAGATCAAAAACATCAATGGCGAGAAGGTGATCTCCTTCGGCACCTCCAGCTATGGTTACGATATCCGCTGTGCCGACGAATTCAAGGTGTTCACCAACATCAACAGCACCATTGTCGACCCCAAGAATTTTGACCCGGACTCTTTTGTCGAAGTCTCCGGCAAGGGCTACTGCATCATTCCGCCCAACAGCTTTGCGCTGGCCCGCACGGTGGAATACTTCCGTATCCCGCGCTCTGTCCTCACCGTCTGCTTGGGCAAATCTACCTATGCACGCTGCGGCATCATCGTCAACGTGACGCCTTTTGAGCCCGAATGGGAAGGCTATGTCACGTTGGAATTCTCCAATACCACACCGCTGCCGGCCAAAATCTATGCCAACGAAGGGGTCGCGCAGGTATTGTTCTTCGAATCAGACGAAGTATGTGATGTGTCCTATGCCGACCGCGCCGGCAAATACATGGGCCAGATCGGCGTTACCCTGCCGCGACCCTGATTTGAGCCATTGCCGTGCATGGCAGGCATTTACGACAAGGACAGCCACCGCTGTCCTTTTTAATTCATATGGCATTTAAATCCGGCTCGCAAATTTGCGTGACTGTTCTAGGATGAACTGTAGGTTAAAGACATTTTTATCTGTCAATCTACCAATCGAACAGTTTCTCTTGGGGCGTCGCGGTTCCCCCTTGCCGTAACGTCCCTTTTTTTACCTACAAAAAATGACATATAACTATATTTTTAAAATAAACATTCAAAATAATTATCACACTAACTAATGGCCAAGCTGGCACCCAACCGACAAAAAAACAGGGCCAGCCATGCTGACCCTGTCGCTCCCTCTTCCCCGGCTGCCCCGTTGTTATCCTAAATGGCCTCACTCGCCTGCTGGCATGGATCATCCATCAAACGCCTGGCGCTTGCTGCAAGCAGATCCAGATCATCATCCAGATGCTCTTGCATATCCATGAGCGCAGCACGCAACACTACAGCGGCCAGTTCAGCCTGATCTCCGCTGAAGACATGTGCCAAAACACGTAACTCACGACAGGCATGCAAATCCAGTGGAATCTCCAGTGTCCGTACCACCTCGACCCGCGTTACCTCATCGGTTGACATACCTTTGCTGCGGCAGCTTTCCAGCTCGCCTAGCAAGCCTTTCAGAGCCAGTCCCATCGCCATCTCCTTTCGTGTCACTTTAACGCTAGACCCGACCTGCACAGAACCAAAGGCATCTCCGCCAAGCAATTGACTTGAAACAATAAAATACCATTCAACAATGTTGGACGGCGCATATCCAGTTGCGGGAGAGGAGTGTAAAAATGGCTGCCCTATCACCATAGGACAGCCACCGGGAAATACCATCGCTTCCGACACACCCACTGCAAAGATAAAAACCCCATGCCGTTGCATGGGGTTTTCAGTGTCCTTGACGGCGACACACTTCATTGCTGCCGAGGTGCCAACCGTATCAAATCTTGTATCAGCCTTCTTCGGCATCACCATCGACATAGAACCAGTGCCCCTCTTCCTTACGGAATCGGCTGATTTCGTGCAAACGTTGGGCGCGGCCATTTACCTTGTAACGCGCAACAAACTCCACCACGCCGGCATCGTCGTGCTCACCACCAGCCTGGGTACTCAACACATCCAGCGACAGCCATTTTACAAATCGTTCTTCCCGCGACAGGTCAAGTTCGGCCGGGCGAGTCGATTGGTGCCAGCTTGCCAGCAGGTATTCACCATTATTCATGGTGTAGGCTGCATATCGGGAACGCATCAGGCTTTCTGCCGTCGGAGCAAGCGCACCACCATCAATATAGCGACCACAGCATTGCTGAAAGGGGGCGGACAAGCCACAGGGGCAGCCGCTGGATTGTTTTTTCTTGCTCATTGTGTCATCAGCCCAGAGCGGGCAATCCATAGAGTTTCAACAGAAAATTGGTAAAAACCGGTTGTGGTGGCTTGGGCTGCATCTTGGGCCAGCGCCGTAACCACTCCCGCAAACGCATTTCCATCCTGGCCTGGGACTCTTCCTGACTGAGCCGACCTGCATCGCGCTCGACAGCCAAGTAGCGATACATGGCAAAGTTATTGTCATCGACCAGATTGGCACCGATCAGCCGCAAGCGATAGGTATTGAGCTGATCTGCAGCAGCAACCCGATTAAGCTCACCCGTCTTGACCTTGCCAGCCAATCGATTAGCCTCCTTCAGCAACTGCTCTACCTTGCTTTCCGATACAGAAGGCGTAACAGGCGGGTGTGCCGGACGCATGCCGCTTTGTGGTGCCGGTGCTTGTTGCAACAGACTGCAGCCACTTAGCAAGACTGGCATCACAATCAGCAAACGAAGGGCTTGGGGGATGGAAATCATGGCGGTAGTGTAGCGGATATGGGGCGATATTGGACAAAAAGCCCGGTCAAACAGTTCGGACAAGTTAATGCGCGGGCACAAGAAAACCGACCGGCATGGTTTGCACGGTCGGTTTCAATGGCATATCAGGGCTGGCTGTCGAATCAGGCCAGATGCTCAAACAGAGGCGTGGACAGATAGCGCTCACCAAAAGATGGAATCACGACCACAATCAGCTTGCCTGCATTTTCTGGACGCTTTGCCAGCTCAATGGCCGACCATACCGCCGCACCAGAAGAAATACCCACCAGCACACCCTCTTGGGTTGCTACCGCACGTGCCGTATTAAATGCATCATCATTCTTTACCCGGATAACCTCGTCGTATACCGCAGTGTTGAGGATAGAAGGGATGAAGCCGGCACCAATCCCCTGGATCGGATGCGGCCCTTTGGGCCCGCCAGACAGCACCGGGGAGGAGTCAGGCTCTACCGCTACAATCTGTACGCCAGGCTTGCGCGCCTTTAATACCTCGCCCACACCAGTCACGGTGCCACCAGTACCCACACCAGCCACGAAGATATCAACCTGGCCATCGGTATCACGCCAGATTTCTTCTGCCGTGGTATTACGATGCACTTCTGGATTGGCCGGATTCTCAAACTGCTGCGGCATAAACCAGCTATCCGGGTTTTCATCCACCAGTTGACGCGCCTTGGCAATGGCACCACCCATACCATCCGGGCCTGGTGTAAGGATGAGTTCGGCCCCATAGGCCTTGAGCAATTGCCTGCGCTCGCGACTCATGGTTTCAGGCATGGTAATCACCAGCTTGTAGCCACGGGCAGCACACACCATGGCCAAGCCAATACCGGTATTGCCCGATGTGGGTTCTACAATCGTGGTGTGCGGCCCGATCTTGCCAGCTTTCTCGGCAGCATCGATCATTGCGACAGCGATGCGATCCTTCACACTGTGCGCTGGGTTGAAAAACTCCAGCTTGGCCACCACGGTGGCAACGCAACCATCGGTAACACGGTTCAGTTTGACCAGAGGGGTATTGCCGATCAGGTCAGTTACGGTATTGGCGATACGCATCGTCTTATTCTCCCGAGCAACATAAATGCAAGATTTAATAACACATATAATATATGAGCACCGGAAAAACGCTAATAGTGTTTGCTTCTATCCAATAAACCAACGGGTACGCCACCTATCATGCCAACCCAGGAAACATTGACACCCCTGAGCGGCTGGCGCCGCAAGCTCTACATCGTCATTTTCGAAGCAGACACCCGTTCCGGCCGCCTATTTGACCTTGCCCTGATCGCAACCATCCTGCTGTCTCTGATGACGGTGGCACTGGAAAGCGTTGCCAGCATTCGTCAAAGTTGGGGAGTACAACTCAAGATACTCGACTGGCTGTTCACCATTCTGTTCACGGCCGAGTACTTATTGCGGCTGATCTGCATTCACAAGCCGCTACGTTATGCGCGCAGCTTTTTCGGCATGGTGGATTTGCTCTCCATCCTGCCACTCTACCTGGGCTTATTCATCCCCGAGAGCAGGTTTCTTGCTGATATTCGTGTTTTGCGGCTATTACGGATGTTCCGCATCCTCAAGCTCACTCGCTACATGGGTGAAGCACGTGAACTGAAACGCGCCATGCTGGCCAGTCGCCGCAAGATTCTGGTGTTTCTGGTAACAGTCCTCGTACTGGTCATTATCCTGGGGACGCTGATGTACGTGATAGAGGGTGAAGCCAACGGCTTCACCAGCATTCCCATCGGCATCTACTGGGCAATTGTCACCCTGACTACCGTAGGCTTTGGTGACATTACGCCCAAAACACCACTGGGCCAGGCACTGGCCAGCATGGTCATGATTACCGGTTACGGCATCATTGCCGTACCTACCGGCATCGTGACGGCAGAAATAGCCCGCCATACCACAACAACACTAGCCGAAGACCAATCCGCTACCCGCCTTTGTCCGCATTGCTTCACCGAAGGGCATGACCGTGATGCACGGTTCTGCAAACATTGCGGCGGCACCTTACCACGTCCATCAACAAACGATATCAGCTAACCGAACTCGAGAGGGAAGCCAGGATCTGACAGGTATTACCCACGCCAACACTGCCACACAAACTGCGCCCGGTGCCATTTACATGGCATATTCATACAAATTTGGTAATATCTATCTGCACTTTCAGATAGATATCAGCGTCTTTGCGACCGCACAGCCAATATGGTTCGTGCCAGTTGCTCCGCCAACTGAGCGATACGGTCCGGCGCTTCGCGCATGGCCTCACCCAGCGTCATCGGCCTGTTGCACAGCGAATAGCAGCCATCAAATGCACTGGTCAGTGCTCCAGCATGATCCGCAATAATGGCGCCAGATAGCAGGCTTACCGGTACGGCAGCCTGCCGGGCCAGGCCCGCAACACAAGCGGGAGCCTTACCGGACAAGGTCTGGCTGTCACTGCGGCCTTCGCCTGTGAGAACCCAGTCCGCACTAGCGATTTCATCAGCCAGCCCAATATGTCGTGCCACTGCCTGAGCCCCAGAGACCATGCGCCCACCCAGCACTTGCATGGCATACCCCAGCCCGCCAGCCGCACCGGATCCAGGCAAATTCCGTAAAGGTTGCATTAATCCAGCATCAAGCAAACCAGCAAAGTCTGCAATCCAGCCATCCACCTCCTGAATATCCCTTGCAGATATCCCTTTCTGCGGGCCAAAAACCGCCGTTGCACCTTGTGGGCCAATCAACGGGTTCTCGACATCAGACCAGACCTCCAGGCTTACTCCATCCATACAACTGACCAGCCCCTCTGCATTCAGTGCATGCACAGACGCCAGATCCTGCAAGCAACCGTGCAACGCCACGCCGTCCGCATTCATTAATCGCAGCCCCATGGCAGCAAGGCAACCGGCACCAGCATCATTGGTGCTGGATCCTCCCAGCGCAACAGCAATGCGGCGATGCCCGGCACGCACCAAAGCCAGTAATAATTGGCCCACGCCCCGGCTGCTGCGATCTTTAACATCAGAGTTACCGGCATCCGGCAAGCCGATGATGCGAGCAACCTCAAGCACCGCCGTACCGTCCGGTAACAAAAGACACCCAACGTCAATGCTCTGCCCCATGGCATTGCAAACCGGATAACACAGCCACACTCCCCCAACTGCCGCATGCAATGCATCCAGCGTGCCTTCTCCTCCATCGGCCATGGGGCGCAAGATACACACCGCCTGATGGTCAACCCTGGCAATACCTTCCTGCATGGCTTGCGCCACGCCGACAGCTTCCAGCGAGCCTTTGTAGGAGTCCGGTGCAATCACCCAGCGCATAACTCATCCCCCCATGAAAACAGCCAACATAAATGCAAAACCCCTCGTTGCCAAGGCAAGGAGGGGTTAGGAAACCGGGCTGCAAGGACTTATTCTGCAGCGGCCTGTTCGTTCGGTACAGCTTCCACGGCGGCTGCTTCTGCTGCAGGTTTTGGCGCAGACATCAGTTGGGCCGCTTTTTTCTCTTCAGCACTCACTTCGCCACTAGGTTTGCCAGCAAGATCAAAACGCTTGCCGCCACGGGCCAGCGATTTCACATAACGAGGCTTGCGGCAATGATTAGCGACCACACGCGAAATCAGGGTTGCATCAAATTGCGGCAGTGCGGCAATCAGGCTCTCGTGAATGCCCAGAGCCAGCGGACGAAATTGACGGAACACTTCGAACTTGCTGTATACATGTTCCGCAATCATCTCAGTCTGTTTTTTCTTGGACAGACTCTGCACTGCGGACTTGAGAGCAGCACCCAGTGCCGTTTCGGTATTTGGCTTCATGAACTTCTATCTAGATCCAGTGATGCTTTTCAATGACAGGCAAGCCTGCCAGACGGGGTGACGGAGTACAACCCGTCGCTAGCCCAGCATGTCGCCATCTTCACGACGCTGCTGTGTCCTATATGGTAATGCAGCTTGCAAGCGCATGCCAGCAAAAGCCAGCATCGACCAATGGTCAGCCAGCCCAGTGACTTTAACAGGGTAATGGTATTGGTGCGCCCAGCCGGGGTCGAACCGGCACAACCGAAGTCGAGGGATTTTAAGTCCCTTGCGTCTACCAATTTCGCCATGGGCGCACCGAGTGGCGGATTATGCCAGCACTCGGCCGCAGAGTCACCCTCTGCACACGCAATTTCCCCTATCCTACGGCACAAGCCGTGCATAACTTGCTGCTATTGGCTGCTTTGCGCGAAGATGCATGACTTGTGCATCGCTGCCGCCCTGTCTTTTCGACTAGCTGCTGCCTACTACTTATCACGATCGCTACCAAGGAATTGCCGTCTCATGTTCGAACATGTCGAAGCCTATCCCGGCGACCCCATCCTGACCCTGGTGGAAACCTTCCATGCCGACACCCGCAGCCAGAAAGTAAACCTCGGCATCGGCCTGTACTATGACGAAGAAGGCCGCATCCCTCTACTTCACTCCGTGCAGAAAGCGGAAGCAGCACGTGCAGCAGCACCGTCGCCGCGCCCTTACCTGCCGATGGAAGGCGCCGCCAACTACCGCACAGCAGTACAAAAACTGTTGTTTGGTGCAGAACACCCGGCAGTGCAGCAACAACGCATTGCCACCATTCAGACCATAGGCGGCTCTGGTGCGCTGAAAGTCGGGGCGGACTTTATCAAGCGCTATTTCCCGCAAAGTGAAGCCTGGATCAGCAATCCCAGCTGGGACAACCACCGCGCCATCTTTGAGGGTGCGGGTATCCAGGTACATGACTACCCTTATTATGATGCAGACAGCGGCGGCCTCTTGTTTGATGACATGCTGGCCACGCTCAAGCAGTTGCCGGCGCAAAGTGTGGTTCTGCTCCACCCCTGCTGCCACAACCCGACGGGTGTCGATCTGAGCACTGCGCAGTGGGATGCGCTGATTCCAGTTCTGAAAGACGGCAATTTGCTGCCTTTCCTAGACATTGCCTACCAAGGATTTGGCCAGGGGCTGGATGAAGACGCCTACGCCATCCGTGCGCTGAGCGAAGCAGGAATCAGTTTTTTTGTCAGCAATTCCTTTTCCAAGAATCTTTCATTCTATGGTGAGCGCTGCGGTGGCCTATCCATCATCTGCCAAAGCAAGGAAGAAGCCGAACGCGTACTGGGACAAATGAAAGCGACAGTGCGCCGCAACTACTCCAGCCCACCAACCCACGGTGGCCAGATTACGGCCGCCGTGATGAATGACCCCGCCTTGTTTACCGAATGGGAAGCAGAAGTCGCCGAAATGCGTCAACGCATCAAGGCGATGCGCCAAAAGCTACACGACGTGCTGAGTGCCCGCTTGCCTGCGCGCGATTTCCGCTATTTCACCACCCAGCAAGGCATGTTCAGCTATACCGGGCTAAGCCCAGCGCAAGTGGATCGCCTGCGTGATGAGTTCGCAGTCTATCTGGTACGCTCCGGCCGCATGTGTGTGGCGGGCTTGAACAGCCGCAACGTGGACTACGTCGCACAAGCCATGGCCAGTGTGCTGGAAGACTAAAACCTTCCTCGCCTCTCCACGTAAAAAGCCCGTCATCACCGACGGGCTTTTTTATCATGACAACAACACTCAATCGCGCTTGTGCAACTTCAAGGTCAAGCTGAGCTCACCCTCTCCATCATTGACTGATTGGATATTTTTCAGGGTAATACCCGTTGGCAACAGCACGCTGATGCCATGACCAATGCCATATTTGGATAGCGACTTTTCCAGTCGCTTGGCCATGCTTTGCGCAGGCAGGCGAGCATCATCATCCAGTGCAAAACCATAGGTTTCCGCCGCATTATCAAATGCCTGGCTGACTTGATCCTTGCCCACAAACTTTTCGGCAATCGAACTGACCTGACCGGCAGACATTTCTTCCTCAGTTTCGCATACCGCCAGAAACTCATCCTTGAAACGCGCCTGCTCAAGTGGGTCGGCAATCTCCTCCGATAACTGCTCAACCACACTGGCTACCATACGGCTACTGCTATTGGCATCCGGCACCCGCATGGCCTTGAGAAAATCATCCAGCCAGAACTTGGCCTGCTGCCCCCCCCTATCCACCGCATACACCAGTGGCCCGTTCTCCAGAATGAGCGCCCCCTTGTCGATCAGCCTTGGATTGATGCCCGAAGCATGGCGGATATCAAAAACCTCACCGGCCTCCACTACCGACAGGAAGTCATCCCGCACCTCCGACTTGAATACGCCCAGTGCCCGCAGCTCGCGATCCCCATCCGATAAGCCGGAAAACAGAATAACAAACAAATCACCGGCACTGATATTGGGATGCTGCGAACGGGCATACAGATGCTTGGCTATACGCTGAGAGACGGTGAGGAAGTCCAGCTCTCCACGGAAAAACTGCCGTGTGAAGTGATAGATCTCATTCAGGTTCAGGTCAGACTCATGGAAGAACTGATGCTTCTTCTTGTCAGACACCACGCCACGCAGATACCCGCTAAGGATCAACGACGAAACATCATCATCCACCTCACTCGCACGCTCAGACAGCTGCAGCCCCTCACCACGGGCCTGATTGCCCACACGATGCACTACCAAGCGTTCAACACGCGATTCGCCAATCAACATGATTTGCCCTGCTACTTCAATAAAAGTGAATTATTACCCCGCGCCACTACTGTGACAACAAATTGCCAAATGAATCCACGCACACGGTGCGGATACTGAATGACGATCAGATAGTTCAGCCGCAAAACCGAAAACGAAAAATGTCATTTAGATAACTAGTTGTTAGGAATTGTTGTTAATAAAACAAATATTCATATCGATTTGATAGGTAATTTGCAACCCAAAAATGTTGGGAATTTTCTTAGACAATTCAAAGACTAGTCTTAATTACAGTCATTGTTGAGTTAGCGATAGTTACGGCCAGACAAGAACAATCTTGTTGACCAACAAACACTCACTAGGACTCATCATGAAAAAACTTCTGACTATCGCCACTGCCCTCGCCTTGGGAAGCATCGCAACTCAGGCCTTCGCCTCCGACGGCACAATCAATTTCACCGGTACCATTTCAAACGTTACCTGCACGCTGGCAGCCGCAGGTGGTGGCACAACTGGCACCGTCACTCTGCCTACCGTTACCCAATCTGCATTGAAAGCCGCTGGCGATACGGCAGGGGCCACGCAATTCAGCATCAAACTGTCAGACTGCACAGGCACTACTGCCCCGACACAGGCCGCTGCATGGTTTGAAACCGGTCCAGAAGTGAATGCTGCTGGCCGTTTGGTAACCACCATTGCTGACACTGCAACTGACACGCTGAGTATCGCCATTTATAACACGACCAGCGCAACTCCCATCGTCATCGGCCAAGGCGATGGCAGCATAGGCAGCAGCGGTTCCAAGTTCCCGATAACCGGCGGCAATGCAACGCTCAACTATCAAGCCAGATATTATGCTGAAAAAACAGGCATCCCTGCAGGAGCGGTGAAGGCTAAAGTTAACTACACCATTCAATACCAGTAAATTTTACAACTTACCGTAACAATTTAATTAAGACTTGCATGGCAATCAAAACACTTGTTGATTGACTTTGCCGAGTTAAGGAAGAACGATGAAAAAATATATCGCTCTCGCCAGCACAATTGCGATGGCTGTAATTGCGTCCAATGCCTATGCATCAGATGGTTCGCTTAATTTCAAAGGCGCGATATCAAATGTAACCTGCACCATTGTTGCAGCAGGTGGTACCAATATTGGAACCGTAACGCTTCCAACTGTGACACAGTCTGCATTAAAAGAAGCTGGTGATACCGCCGGTACCACACAATTCAATATTCAACTGTCGAATTGCTCTAGCACCCCTGCTCCAACAAAAGCGGCTGCATGGTTTGAAACAGGGCCAGAAGTAAATGCGGCAGGCCGGCTGGTGACAACTGTAGAAGGTACTTCAACACCTACTTTAAGCATTGCACTATACAACATGGGTAATCCCGCACCAATTGTTATTGGTCAGGGTGATGGAAGCATAGGAAGCAATGGAGCGAGCTTTGACATTTCCGCGACAGGAACTACTCTGAAATACCAGGCGAAGTACTACGCAGAAGCAGTCGGAGTGCCTCCTGGCAAGGTTGTAGCCAAAGTCAACTACACCATTCAATACCAATAACTCTAGATTTACCACATACAGTTTAAAAACATGAAAGGAGATGCTGATGTTATCTCCTTTTTTATTCCGGGGAAAATCCATGCTAACAAATAATATAAAGAAAATTCTTATCATCAGCGGGCTGGTTGCATTCAATACAACCTATGCTGACGTATACATTAATGCCACTCGAGTCATTTACCCTTCGGAAAAACGTGAAATCACATTTACCGTAGGCAATGGAGCGACTACTAAATCACTTATTCAAACATGGGTTGATGAAGGGAATCCTAAAGATACACCAGACAACTCCAAAGCACCATTCATTCTTACACCACCACTTGCAGTCATCGGTGCACAAAAAACGCAAAACATAAGAATGAGCTTCACTGGGGAACAGGTGCTACCAAGCGATAAAGAATCACTATTCTGGATTAATGTTCTTGAGGCACCAAAAAATACACAAGATCCGAACGAATTAAGAATATCACTTCGAACCAGAATAAAACTTTTTTATAGACCTGCCAATTTAGACATAAAACCAGAAAAAGCACCAGAAAAAATCACCTGGCAAATTGAACACAACAATGGTAAGTGGCTACTTTCAGCACAAAATAATAGCCCTTACTTTATTACGCTTAGTCAAGTAAAAGTAAAGTCAGCACAATTTACTGGAATTACAAAATTAACGCCACAAAACTCAATGATTCCACCACAACAAAAAATACAATTACCATTAGCACCAGACAACACCCCAACAGAATCTGGAATTAAGTTCAGCACAATTAATGATTACGGTGGCACAAGTGATTATAGCTTTACATTAAATCCGCATTAAAATATTTTAAAATCAACTATAGCAAGCATATATCGTTATGACAACCATCACTTACTTCAAACGAAATAAAATCAGCCTACTGGTTTTGTGTGCCATGAGTATGGCTTACGACAACGCCATAGCTGGAGAGGAAAGCAAGGTTGCTCTATTTGATAAAAGTATGTTATGGGGGAATTTGAAAGAGCTTGACATCTCAAAATACGAAGAAGGCAATGTCATACCGGATGGCACGTATAGTATTGATATTATTTTCAATGATACCCTCAAAGGGCGATATGAGCTTGAGGTAAAGAAATCTACCGACAGCAATCACTCAATGCCCTGCATCTCTCGCAGCTTGCTCATTTCATTTGGCATTAAAGAGGAAAGCCTGCCTTCTACAGAGGAAGATAGCAAATGCATCGACATTGCAAAATACATACCAAACGCATTCTATGAATTTGATACAAACGATTTATCACTGAGAATTAGTGTTCCGCAAATTAATGTAAAATATTATCCCAGAGATTACTCGCCACCAGAAAAATGGGAAGCGGGTATTCCTGCATTTCTTCTTGATTACAATGGCAACACTTATTATTCCAAAAATAACAATAGCAGCATGGAAAATGCCTACCTATCCACCAAATTTGGCGTTAATTTAGGCGGATGGCAATTCAGAAATACTACATCAATTAGTTGGGATAATAGTAATGGCAGATCGGTTGTACCAATAGAAAGCTATGTCAAAAAGATATTGATTCTTTACAGGCACAACTCGTTCTAGGTGATAGTTTCACCGATGGTGACTTGTTTGACTCAGTTTCATTACGTGGTCTTCGTTTGGTCAGTGATGACCGTATGAAGCCGGTATCGCAAACTGGCTATGCACCCGTTGTACGCGGCATAGCCAATAGTAATGCGGTTGTTACAATCAAACAAAATGGCTATGTCATCTCTGAGACGACAGTAGCACCAGGGGCTTTCGAAATTAGTGATATCCCCCCCGGCTCATACAACGGTGACCTAGATGTGACTGTGACTGAAGCCGATGGGAGAAAAAGTACATTTACTGTGCCATTTTCTGCAGTTCCGCGCTCTATGCGAGAAGGTTCAGACCGCTTCAACTTCAATGTTGGTAAGGTACGTAATTTATTGAACACAAGTCCCATGCTTGGGCAATTCACTTATCAGCGAGGCTTGAGTAATTTATTAACGGGAAACACCGGACTTACTCTTTCCGAAGGATATACTGCCTTTCAGGCCGGAACAGTATTCAATACTCGCTTTGGAGCAGTCGGTTTAGATGCCACTCATTCCAATACAAAAATTAACGATACACCTTTCAAGGGACAGTCATATCGTTTCAGCTTTAACAAACTCTTCCTGAATACGGGAACTAACGTTACTCTCGCAGCCTATCGATATTCCACAAATGGCTATTTCAGCGTGCGAGACGGCCTTAATGCGCGGGACTTAGCAGTCAAAAGCTCAGGAGACCCAGCTACCGCATTTTCCCGGCTGCGTAGCCGTGCCGAAGTAAATATTAACCAAACTTTCAATCAGAGCAGTTCAGTATATTTAAATGCATCCGTACAAAACTACTGGAACTCTGACATTCGAAATGTACAGTATCAGGCAGGGTTTAGAAAAAGTCTGCGTTGGGGCTCAATAGGAGTGAGTCTGAATCAGACTCGTGATAACAATAACAACAAAGTTGCCACTGTTATGTTTAACTTGTCCATTAATATGGATGGAGGTAAATCATTCAACTCAACTCTGCAGCATGATTCTGAAGGGAACAACAATCAGCAAATCAGTCTTTCCGGGAATGGTGGTGATGATAAAAGATGGAGCTATAGTATAAATGCAAATAGAAGTGCTAACAGCACAACTGAAGATAACACGATTGGTGGAAACGTAACTTACTCAGGCAGCAAAGCTTCTATAAATGCAACTTCTAGTGTTAATAAAAACAGTAAACAAGCCTCGCTTGGCGTGACTGGATCTGTAATTGCTACTACACATGGCATTTTCTTTGGCCAGAGCATGGGGGAAAGTGCTGCTATTGTTGAGGCTAAAGATGCTGAGGGAGCAGAAGTCATGCCTGCAGTTGGTGTGAAGATTGATAGTGGTGGTTATGCATTATTACCCGCATTGTCACCATACAAATTAAATGATGTACAATTACAAACCGGCACAATGAGTGAGGGCGTTGAGCTACAAGGTAGTAGTAATCAAGCCGTACCACGTAGTGGTGCAGTAGTTTATGTTAATTTCAAAACATCTAAAGGCTTGCCAATTCTGTTTAAAGTAAAGCAGCCAAATGGCGAAGTATTGCCATTTGGCACGGACGTTCTGGATGAAAATGGCAATACTGTTGGCAATGTTGGTCAAAATGGAAAATTATTGGCGCGCGTAAAAAAGGCGAAAGGCATACTACATATCACCTTAGCGGACAAGAGAAGGTGCCAGTTTAATTATAGCATTTCAGAAAACTCAAAGCAGCATACTTTGCAAGAGAATATCTGCAATTGACTTGAATAAATAACTATAAAAAATAGAATATTATGCATATTAATTTCAATTATTTCTCAAAGGAAAAATTAAATGAATATTCTATTTTATACCAAACAATACAAAATATTAGCAGTGCTTTTTTATATTTGCATTACAATAATATCCGGAATAAGCCATGCCGGCTGCAAGGGAACGCTATCATCCAACAGCATCACGCTCCCCAATATAACATTTAAGCGTGATATGCCGATTTACTCTCAAATTGGTGGCGATATTGCTTCAACCACATCAACCTTAATTACATGTGATTATTCCACAGAAGGCGCTGGAAGCATGGGATTAAAAATTAACTCTGGAAATTTGGTTGGAACGATAAATGGGCGTAGTGTCTATAGTAGCAATATTAATGGAATTGGCTTTGCTGCTGGCATGCAAATTACCTCACCGACTTACTGCCCATCTACAATATTCTGGGTTGATGGAAGCAATACTCAGGATGGCAATGTACGCAACAAGATGCTTTGCTCACTTATGTCCATGAATGGCATTACTTTTACAGGAAAATTTTATATTGCAATCTATAAAATAGCCGCATCTGGAAGTAGTGGTACGGTCAATCTTGATCAAGCTGTGAAAAGTGTTGTCTACAATTTTGGCTGGCAAACAGAAGGATCCCTTCAGGCGAATTCATTTACCTCCAACGCAATAACATGCACAACGAGTAATGTACCATCCATCAGCTTAATGCCAATCACCCGATCAGCACTCCCTCAAGTTAATAGTACTGCGGGGGCAACTTCTTTTTCAATTAACATTAATTGTCCAACACAAACAAATGTTGCAATTACTTTTACAGATAATAACAACAAAACACAGACAGGCTATACTTTGACGCCTGATGTGAGTTCGACTGCAAAAGGCGTTGCCATACAATTACAGTATCTTAATTCCGTCATTGGCTTTGGCCCTGATTCTGTCGTCCGGGGCAATACTAACCAGATTATATTGAATAATAATCTTACTGGCGCGCAGAACTTTCCATTTAAGGTCTATTATATCCGTAACGGGACAGTGACACCTGGCACTTTATCCAGCAGCGCGACATTCACAATGTCTTACCTATGAAAATGTCCGGCCTTGGAACAGCATGTGCCCATGCTCATGAGGGCGATCGACATCATTCTGTTCAGTGAATGAATGGATAGTCGCAAGGCAATGTAGAGTGAAGTCTGAGTGAGAAATGTAAAAACGCCCAACATATGTTGGGCGTTTTTACTTGCTTAATAAGCAAATTTGGAGGCGCGGGCCGGAGTCGAACCGACCTACACGGATTTGCAATCCGGTGCATAACCGCTTTGCTACCGCGCCGTAGCTTGTATTCAAACAGTACGTGGTCTGTTTGAAAGAATATGGAGCGGGAAACGAGGCTCGAACTCGCGACCTCAACCTTGGCAAGGTTGCGCTC
>NZ_JBMDJV010000040.1:0-23949 GCF_057809375.1 Aquitalea sp. FG25 | reverse complement strand
ATCCTGTGTAAACCAGCCCTTGCCTAGCAAGCCGAGGAAGGACCGCTTTGGCCGACATCCAGCCAAACAGAAAGGGGTCCTGCCCCCCTTTGTTCTGCTTACCCGCCACCCCTACACATAAGTCCCCCTCAGCTTCCTGGCGATCCATCCCACGACTTGCGGCACAACGGCGTTACCGGCAGCGTGAGCCTCTGCAATTTGGTCGCATCCAGTCCGAGGCAAAGCCCATGATCGCGAGACGTTCCGGCCCGCTCAACCATCGAATCCCATCCGTCGGTTTGAGCAACGAGACCGGCACCACTGATAGCGATTTGGGCGGCAGCTTGCCCGGCAAGTAGTGTAGGGAAAGGCTTGAGTTCGGATTGTTGCGCTGGCGGCGGGCCAGAAACAGCTGCCACTGGGCTGGCATCGGCCAGTAGCTCGATGGGGGACGCACCATGCGCAGAAGAAGACCGGCAATGATGAATAC
Source organism: Aquitalea sp. FG25 (assembly GCF_057809375.1). NCBI lineage: Bacteria > Pseudomonadati > Pseudomonadota > Betaproteobacteria > Neisseriales > Chromobacteriaceae > Aquitalea > Aquitalea sp. FG25. The sequence continues at coordinate 23,480 of NZ_JBMDJV010000040.1, read as the reverse complement.
GCGGAGAGGCAAACACCCTGCGTGATAGCAGGGTGTCGTGGCGGCAATTCGGCTAAAGCGGTTGACCCCCAGTGCGGGTAACGATGTCCGTTTCTTGTTTAAGCGGTCACGAGGTATCTAGCAAACAAGGGCGTACTTCAAGCAATGCTCTGTGCCGGGTCGCTCGCAACTTCTCCGCTTAGTGTTGGTGGCTTTGCATTCTGCGGTGGTCGTCCTGCGGGGTCAGGCCTATGGCCTGTATGAAGGCCTGCCGGAACGCGGTTTTATCACCATTAAGCACACTGGCTGGTTACCCGCGCCGTAATAGCGCCGATCTTCGTCATTGTGATGGTCATGCCACCTGCGCCAACAGGGTATGTACAGCCTTTTCGGCATTGGCGATGGCGGCCTTTGCCGCATCAGGGCCGAACACGGTGCCTTCAACGCGTACCAGTTCAACGTCAGTCAGGCCAATGAAACCGAGCATGTGCAGGAGGTAGCTGCTCTGAAAATCGAACGGAGCCCAGACGCCTTCCGAGAACACACCGCCGGCAGCGGTGACGAGATAGACCTTTTTCCCCGTCAGCAATCCCTTCGGCCCGGTGTCGCCGTAGCCGAAGGTGACCGCCGGCCAGGTAACGTGATCAAACCAAGCCTTGAGTTGCGAGGACGGTCCGAAGTTGATCATTCCCGAGCCAAGCACGACTACGTCAGCAGCTTTTAACTCATCAACCAATTCTTGGGCGATCCCGACTGCTTCGGCCTGCTCGGGTGTCCGGGCATCTGGCGCCGTAATGCGGCCATGGATGTAGGCCGAAGTGATGTGGGGAAGTGGATCTGCTGCGAGATCACGCACCGTGAGCGTACCGTCAGTGTGCGCCTTGATGCCTGCGGCAAGCTCGGTTGCGAGGCGGGAGGAAAGGCTGTCAGCCCCACGCGGGCTTGAGGTGATCAGTAGGATGTGGCTCATCATGCTTCCTTAGGATAAAAATGTAACTAGGTAATTGTTCAATCCTGAATTACAGAACAATACGAAGGATGGTATGGTTCCCATCGTTCATCCACAAGAAGGCACATGTATGTCACTGAGTCACATGGAATTACCTGAAGACATGCCGGACCCGGATGCAGAAGGCTGCCAGGCCACCCGCGAAATCCTGGATCGTATCGGTGACAAGTGGAGCCTTTACATCATCGCCACGCTGGCAAACGGAGTGATGCGCTTCAATGAGCTTAAGCGGGAAATAGACGGCATTTCGCAACGCATGCTGACGCTGACGCTGCGGGGTTTGGAGCGTGATGGGCTGATTACCCGAACGATGTATCCAACCATTCCGCCGCGCGTCGACTATGAGCTCACTGAATTGGGAATAACGCTGTTAGGACCAGTCATGTCGCTGGTCAACTGGGCGAATACCAACAAGCTGGCTATATCCGCAGCACATCGGCGCTTTGATGAAGAGTCTGAGCCAGAGCGAATTGCCGTACAGGGTGTTATCTATCAACGGCGGTGAGTTTGCGAACCTCGAGCCGCAGACCAATATTGTGGGGGAGTCGAACTTCGGTTTTGGGTCGAAAGCCACCACGCACGCGTGGGGTATCGACCGCCTACTGTGGCCGATCCAGTGATGGTGCGTCCGCTTGGCTACGCAACTTGCCACACGCACAAACCATCTCTGGAATTTGCACTACACAAACCGGTTTCCCAAGTCCGCACGGATTTGATGCGTATCGTAAATGATGACCAGCTTCTCGATCAGCCCTTGCGCATTGAAGTCAAAGACATCGACACAATCGAAACTGACCTTGCTACCGTCTCGTAATACCCAGTCATAGCGGAAATAAGCATTGGCGGTGCGATTGCCTTGCGTGCTCTGGAAAAGATCCAGCAAGGTAATGCTGCTATTACCGGATGCATCGGCCAGTTTTGCGTAAAACGGCCTTGGACTTACCCAGCCCAGCAGGGGCGAGTAGATACGGGCATTGGTGCTAAACAAGGCGACAACGCCTTCTACATTGCCCGCTTCTAGTTGGTGCAGGTACTCTTTCAGTTTCCCGGCAAAATTGTTTGCTTCTGCTTCAGACATCGGTTTCACCTGTTTCTGTTTGGAAGCCAGACCTTAGCAAGGATGATCGTGAGCGGCATATCGACTAATTCTGAACAGGGGGATGCAAAAGATGCATACCCCCTGGTTGCCTTGACCCGGCCTTTGCCTTCCATGATGGGCTTGCAAGCCTTTATCGCGGTAGCCAGCCTGGGCAGTCTTACCCGTGCTGCGCGGCAACTTTGTCGTACCCAGGGGGCGGTCAGTCGGCAGATTCAACAGCTGGAACAGTTTTATCAGCAGGGGCTATTTGACCGTACACCCAGCGGAATGAGCATGACCCCTTATGGTAAGCGCTTGTACGCCGTGGCGAGCCTGGCGCTGGGTAGCTTGAGCAGTTTCTCCGCCAACGCCTTGCGGCAGCCAGACCGTATCCACCTGCGCTTGCCATCCACTTTTGCCTTACGCTGGTTTCTGCCTCGCCTTGATGTCATACAGCAGTGCCTGCCTGGCATTCAGCTGGAAATCAGTACCACGGTGCTTGATCGTCCTGAATTTGGCAGTGGCGATTTTGATGCCATGATTGTGCGCGGTAACGGGCAGTGGGAAGGGTTGAAGTCGGTGCTGCTGTTTCCCGAGCAACTCACCCCGATGTGCAGTGCCACACTGTCGATGGATCTGCAGGTGCCAGCAGACATGGCGCACTACCGGCTGCTCCATGCCAATGGTAGCCAGCAAGAATGGCAAGCCTGGTGGCAAACCTATGCGGCAGGCGCAATGCCGGGGCAGCACCTGGTGTTTGATTCGCTGGATGCGGCAGTCAATGCCGCTGCTCAGGGCTATGGTATCGCCTTGTCAGACCCGCGATTATTTCAGGACCAACTCGCTCAAGGCACATTGGTGATGCCATTTGCGCAATGGCACTCGGGGGAGGATGGCTACTATCTGGTGACTCCGGTTTCATCGGCAGACCTTCCGCAACTACACCTGCTGGTGGAAACCCTGCACGCACTGATCTGAGACTTTCTCAATGGTCGTGCTGTACTGCTATGGTAACAAGCGGATCGCCTGTGCCATCTGACCGCTTCAAGCTGCATAGTGGACGGCCCAGTCAGCTTTATTTTCTCCCTCGCGCCTTGATGCAGCTCATCAGCAACAAATCCGTCATTTGACTTGTGATTACATTTCTATAAACTTGGAAATATGGAAACCTTAAACGCTGCTGAAATCCTTGCTGCCCTCGGGCACGAGTCCCGTCTTGCCATCTTCCGCCTGCTGGTGGAAGCCGGCCCGGAGGGTATCAACGCCTCTGCCATTGGCGAGCGTCTGGGCATCCCGAATGCCACGCTGTCCTTCCACCTGTCGCATCTGAGCCGTGTTGGCCTGATCAAGGGCGAGCGCGAGAGTCGCTTCATCCACTATTCGGCTGAATACGAGACGATGGATGAGCTGATTGCCTTCCTGGCCCACAACTGCTGTCAGGGCAAGGCATGCCTGCCAAAGACCAGCGCGTGCGACACCGTCGCCAAGCGTCGCAGCAAAAAAACCGAACCCCAGGAATAATGACCATGCGCCATCCCAAAACCGTCCTTGTGCTGTGCACCGGCAACTCCTGTCGCTCCCAGATGGGCGAAGCCATCCTCAATCACGACCTGGCAGGCCTGGTGCGCGGCATTTCCGCCGGAACCAGCCCGCAAGCCAAGGTGGCCGATGGTGCCATCCAGGCCCTGAAGCTGGCCGGGCTGCCGACTGATGGCTTGTTCCCGAAGACTGTTGAAGAGGTGATGGAGCAGGATATCGACCTGGTGGTGAGCGTGTGCGACAACGCCAAGGAAACCTGCCCCGTCTTTCCGCGTCCGGTCAAGCGCATCCATGTGGGCTTTCATGACCCGCACGGCGAGCCGCTGGACAGCTTCCTGGCGGTGCGTGACGACATCCGCGCGCGTCTGGTGCCTGCGGTACGCGCAGCCCTGGGTTTGTAAGGAGTCATCATGTCTGTGGTTCAATGTGAAGTCAGCGCCAAAGCCGCCACTGGCGCGCCCATGAGCGTGTTCGAGCGTTACCTGACGCTGTGGGTGTTCCTGTGCATCATCGCCGGCATTGCTGCCGGGCAGCTGGCACCGCACGTGTTTCAGGCCATTGGCCATATGGAAATCGCGCAGGTGAATCTGCCGGTCGGCCTGCTGATCTGGGTGATGATTATCCCGATGCTGGTCAAGGTTGATTTCAGCGCCATGCATGAAGTGAAGCAACACGTCCGGGGCATTGGCGTCACGCTATTGGTTAACTGGCTGGTGAAGCCGTTTTCGATGGCCTTTCTGGGCTGGTTGTTTGTGCGCAATCTGTTTGCACCCATGCTTCCTGCCGACCAGCTGGATAGCTACATCGCCGGGCTGATTTTGCTGGCAGCTGCGCCTTGTACCGCCATGGTGTTTGTCTGGAGCCGCCTGTCCAACGGCGACCCGCTGTTTACGCTATCGCAGGTGGCGCTGAACGACAGCATTATGGTGTTTGCCTTCGCCCCCATCGTGGCGTTTTTGCTGGGCATTTCGTCCATTACCGTTCCCTGGGATACGCTGCTGACCTCGGTGGTGCTCTATATCGTGATTCCGGTCATCCTGGCCCAGCTTCTACGCAAGGCCTTGCTGGCCAGGGGACTGGCTGCCTTTGATGCCGCCATGGCCCGGATTGGCCCGTGGTCCATTTCGGCACTGCTGGCCACCCTGGTGCTGCTGTTTGCCTTTCAGGGCGCAGCCATCATCAAGCAGCCCTTGGTGATTGCCTTACTCGCCGTACCCATTCTCATCCAGGTGTTCTTCAATTCGGCGCTGGCCTACTGGCTGAACAAGGTGGTTGGCGAGAAGCACAACGTTGCTTGCCCGTCGGCACTGATTGGCGCATCCAACTTCTTCGAGCTGGCCGTGGCTGCGGCCATCAGCCTGTTCGGGTTTGAATCTGGCGCAGCGCTGGCAACGGTGGTTGGCGTTCTCATCGAGGTGCCGGTCATGCTGCTGGTGGTTAAAGTGGTTAATGCATCCAAGGGCTGGTACGAAGCCTGAACCGTGTAAGGAGAGCATCATGAAGAAACTTGAAGTGTTTGACCCCGCCATGTGTTGCTCAACAGGTGTTTGCGGGGTGGATGTTGACCCGGTACTGGCCCAGTTTGCGGCCGACCTGAAATGGGTTGAAGCGCACGACGTCACGGTTGAGCGCCATAACCTGGGTCAGGAACCGCAGGCCTTTGCCGCGAACCCCGCCGTGCTCAAGGAAATGGAAGCCGGCATGGACCGCCTGCCCATCCTGGCTGTTGATGGCCACATTGTGTCCACCGGGATGTATCCGTCGCGCGCCCAATTGGCCCAGAAGCTGGGCATTGTGCTGACCACGGCCGAGAAACCACGCATCAAGGCCGGTGGTTGCGGTTGCAAGCCGGGAACCTGCTGAATAAGGAGTGAATCATGTCGCTGCCCACCATCCACACCCGCTACCTGTTCTTTACTGGCAAGGGCGGCGTCGGTAAAACATCACTCTCCTGTGCCACCGGCCTGACGCTGGCCGAAGCTGGCAAAAAGGTGCTCATTGTCAGCACCGACCCCGCCTCCAACCTGGACGAGGTGCTCGGTGTGGGGTTGAGTCAGTCACCAACCGCCATTCCGGGCGCGCCTGGATTATTTGCATTGAATATCGACCCGGAAGCGGCTGCGCATAGCTACCGGGAACGGATGGTGGCCCCGTATCGCGGCATCCTGCCAGCTGCAGCTATCCAGAGCATGGAGGAGCAATTCTCCGGTGCCTGCACCGTTGAAATTGCGGCTTTTGATGAATTCTCGAAACTACTTGGCGACCCGGCGGCAACTGCCGCGTTCGATCACGTTATCTTCGACACCGCCCCCACCGGCCACACGCTGCGCTTGCTGACGTTACCTTCCGCTTGGGATGAGTTCATCTCATCCTCGACCGGCGGTGCTTCCTGCCTGGGCCCCTTGGCAGGCCTGGAAAAACAAAAGGCCTTGTATGCCGCGACGGTAGCCCGGCTGTCCAGCGCCAGCGAGACAACGGTGGTTCTGGTTGCGCGTGCCGACACCGCTTCCTTGCGTGAGGCCAACCGCACCCGTCATGAACTGACTGACCTGGGCATTGGCAACCAGACGCTGGTCATCAACGGCTTGTTCTGCGGCGACACGGCTGGCGATGCGATTGCCGCTGCCATGCTGGCGCGCGCCTCGGCAGCCATCGAAACCATGCCACCAGAACTTGCCGACTTACCGCAAACACGCATTCCCTTCCTGCCACGTGGCACGGTGGGGCTGGATGCCCTGCGTGAGATGGCACACCCCGAAACAGTGACGCCACCAACCAGCACCGTTATGCCGGCAACCGCGCTACCACCCAGTTTGCGCGGCCTGGTCGACAATATCGCGGCCAGCGGACACGGGGTGATCATGACCATGGGCAAGGGTGGCGTCGGCAAAACCACGGTGGCGGCCGCCATTGCAGTTGCGCTGGCCAAAAAAGGCCACAAGGTGGTGCTCTCCACCACCGACCCGGCCGCCCACACCGCAGCCGCCATTGATGGTGTCGTACCCGGACTGGCGGTGACACGCATCGACCCCGTGCAGGAAGTAAAGCAATACACCGCAGAGGTGTTGGCCAAGGCGGGGCAGCATCTCGATGCAGGCGGGCGCGCCATGCTGGAAGAAGACTTGCGTTCCCCGTGTACTGAAGAAATTGCCGTTTTCCGCGCCTTCGCCCGCACTGTGGATGAAGGCAAGGATGGCTTCGTGGTACTGGATACTGCGCCAACCGGGCATACCATTCTCTTGCTTGACGCTGCCGAGGCCTACCACCGCGAAGTCATGCGCACCCAAGGTGACATGCCCGAGGCCGTGCTCCAATTGCTGCCCCGGCTGCGCGACCCTGGCTATACCCGTGTGCTGATTGTGACCCTGCCGGAAGCCACCCCGGTGCATGAGGCAGAACGCCTTAGCGCCGACCTGGCACGGGCCGGTATCCAGCCGCATGCCTGGGTCATCAACCAGTCGCTGTTGGCCAGCGGAACAACGCATCCCATTCTTTGCCAGCGGGGTGCTTATGAAGTGCCTTTCATCCGTCGCGTTGCTGACACGCTGGCCAAGCAATCAGCATTGATACCGTGGTTGGCAGAGGCTCCGGTTGGCGAGCGTGGCCTGGAGCACTTTGTCGGCAGGTAACAAGAAGGCAAATGCGCAGTGAGCTGGATGTGGGCACTCTCCAGGTTAAAAAGCCGCCCTTCGGCGCCTGGAATCGTTCAAGCGCGTTGTATACGGCTTTTAACCTTGCCCCGCAGTGCATGGATGGCCTGATCCTGCATCCGTCCGGTTTTGCTCCCGCGCCAGGTGCAAGTGCATCAATCCCGTTTGGCTATGTGCCGGAGTGTCTTTAGCAGTGGGGGAGAATGCGCTGCCCTGCACGAAGGTATATCTGCGTATAATCTCTGCCTTGCCCTCGGACAATGTGTCCGGGGGCTCTGTTTTTTTATCGGATTCCGTCGAAAAACAGTAGCCGCTGGTTTACTGTTTTTTGCCTCCTCAACATTGCAGCACGGCTATTCCCTCATGATCATCCTGAAAAACGTGGCCTTGCGTCGCGGCACCAAAGTCTTGCTGGACAGCGCAACCGTCAGCATCAACCCCGGCGAAAAAGTCGGCCTTGTCGGGCGGAATGGCGCGGGCAAGTCGTCGCTGTTTGCAGTACTGAATGGCAGCCTGCACGAAGATGGCGGTGAATTCTCCATTCCCAGCCAGTGGCGCATGGCACAGGTGGCGCAGGACATGCCGGAAACGTCCCAGACCGCGACAGAGTTTGTGGTGGAGGGCGATATTCCCTTGTTGGCGGCGCGGCGCGAAGTGGCGGAAGCCGAGGCCGGTGAAGACTACATGCGCATGGCACATGCCTACACCGCGCTGAATGATGCCGGTGAGCATGATGCACCGGCCCGGGCGCAGGCGCTGATTCTGGGTTTGGGCTTTAGTGTGGCGGAGCTGCAGCAGCCGGTGAACAGCTTCTCCGGCGGCTGGCGTATGCGTCTGCAACTGGCGCGCGCGCTGATGTGCCCGTCGGACCTGTTGCTGCTGGACGAGCCAACCAACCACTTGGACCTGGATGCCCTGGTGTGGCTGGAAGCCTGGCTCAAGCAATACACCGGCACCATGGTGGTGATCAGCCATGACCGCGAATTTCTGGATGCGGTTACCAATGTCACCCTGCATATCGACCACGGCAAGCTGGTGCGCTACGGCGGCAACTACAGCAAGTTCGAGGACATGCGCGCCGAGCAAATCATTCTGCAGCAGGCGGCACAGGCCAAGCAGCAAGAAAAAATGGCCCATCTGCAAAAATTCATTGACCGCTTCAAGGCCAAGGCCAGCAAGGCCAAGCAGGCACAAAGCCGGGTCAAGGCACTGGAGCGCATGGAGAAGATTGCGCCGGTGCTGGCTGATGCCGACTTCCAGTTCGAATTCAAGGAACCGAGCAGCCTGCCCAACCCCATGCTGACCATGTCGCAGGCGTCGTTTGGCTATCCGGCCCCGGAAAGTGCACCGGAAGGCACGCCGCCTACCGTGATTGTCCAAGGGGTGAATCGCTCGGTATTGGCTGGTCAGCGTATTGGTATTCTGGGGGCCAACGGCCAGGGCAAATCCACCCTGGTGAAAACGGTGGCCGAAGCGCTGAAAGCCACCAGCGGCGAGATCATCCGTGGCAAGGGCCTGAGTATCGGCTACTTTTCGCAGCAGGAGCTGGACGTATTGCGGCCAGAGGACGACCCGCTGCAGCACATGCTGCGCTTGGTGCGGGAAACGCCCACCCAACTGCGTCCGCCAGCCAATGACTGCCGCGAGCAAGGGCTGCGCAATTTCCTTGGCACCTTCAATTTCAGCGGCGACATGGTCAAGCAGGCCGTAGGCAGCATGAGCGGCGGTGAAAAAGCACGGCTGGTGTTGTGCATGATTGTGTGGCTGCGTCCCAATCTGCTGTTGCTGGATGAACCGACCAACCATCTGGACTTGGCCACGCGCGAGGCGCTCAGCGTCGCGCTCAACGAGTTTGAAGGCTCGGTGATGCTGGTCAGCCACGATCGTGCCCTGCTGCGTGCGGTGTGTGACGAGTTCTGGATGGTGTCGCGCGGCGGTGTCAGCGACTTTGAAGGCGATCTGGATGATTACCAGGTTTATCTGCTGGCCGAGGCCAAGCGCCGGCGCGAAGAGGCTGCGGGCAAGCGTTAAACCAGCGGCAGGCGCTGGTTCACCTGGCCGCCGCTGGCTAAGGCCAGGCGCGGCCGGAGTGGGCATGCCATGCCGCTTGCCATGCTTTGCCGTGGGGCAAGCATGAGTATTGCAACCAGAGCGTATACCGCTTTATGACCGCTTGCTGGCATCCAGCAAGCGTGGCTGCAGCAGGCTGCTGATCCAGCTCATGAACACCTGTACGCGTTGTGGCAAGTGGCGACGGTTCGCGTAGACCAAGGAAACAGGCATGGGTGCAGGGCGATAGGCGGGCAGTAATTCCACCAGTTGCCCGTTGGCAAGATAGCTGCGCATGCCCGGCTCGGGTGACTGTATGATGCCCAGCCCGGCAAGGCAGGCCGCCGTATAGGCCTCGGAGTTGTTCACGGTGAGCACACCGCCCATCGGCATATGGCGCATGCTGCCTGGGGTATCAGGATCAACGTATTCAAAGCCCGGTTCGCGGCCGCCGAAGTGGGTGAGATAGTGCACCAGGCGGTGATGGCTAAGATCGGCAAGCGACACCGGCAAACCATGCTCGGCAATGTAAGCAGGACTGGCGCAGTTGATCATGCGGTACTGCCCCAGTGGCCGGGCAATCAGGCTGGAATCAAGCAAGGCTCCCACGCGCAATACGCAATCGAAACCCTCACGCACCAGATCCACGCGCCGGTCGGTACTGCTTAGCTCCAATTCCAGCGCCGGATGCTGACGCAGGAAGTCCGACAGATTGGGAATCACCAGATCCCGAGCGATGGCAATCGGCATATCCACCCGCAAGCGCCCGCTGACGGCGGAAGGCGCCTTGCGAAACAGATGCTGTAGTTCAGCAAAATCAGCCAGCAGATCCTTGCTGCGTTCAAAGACGGCTCGTCCATCCTGTGTCATCTGCACACTGCGCGTTGTGCGATGCAGCAAGCGTGTGCCAAGCAAATTCTCCAGCTGCTGTACCGCCAGCGAAACCGTTGCCTTGGGTAGCCCCAGGCTCTCTGCCGCCGCCGTAAAGCTGGAGAGTTCGGCAACGCGCACAAAAATCTGCATGGAATCGAGCTGGTTCATGGTGGGCAGGGTTTTGTTGGTAAATATTGGACAGTCTAGCCAAAAATTGACGGTTTATCCTGCTACAGCTTGCCAATAGACTGCGAATCATCAGGCATGGCCATGTCCCTGAACCCGTTCACTCTAGCAGGAGAGCACCATGATTCAACGCATCGCACTCATCACCGGTGGCAGTCGCGGCCTCGGTAAAAATGCAGCCCTCAAGCTGGCTGCCAAGGGAGTTGACGTTATCTTTACCTATCACACAAAGCAGGATGACGCGGCGGCGCTGGTGGCTGAAATTGAAAAGCAAGGGCGTCGCGCCGCTACGCTACAACTGGACGCAGCTAATGTGCACGCCTTTGCCGACTTTGCCGAACAATTGAAAACGCTGCTGCAAACCAAGTGGCAGGCCGGGCAGATTGACTACCTTATCAATAATGCCGGGATGGGCATCTACAGCAGTTTTGCCGAAACCACGGAAGAACAATTCGATGCGCTGATGAATGTGCATCTGAAGGGTGTTTTCTTTCTGACCCAAACGCTGTTGCCGCTGATTGCTGATGGCGGGCGCATTCTGAATATCTCCAGTGGTTTGGCACGCTTCAGCTTTCCTGGCTACGCTGCCTACGCCACGATGAAGGGGGCGATCGAAACCCTCACGCGCTATCTTGCCAAGGAGCTCGGCCCGCGTGGTATCTCGGCAAACGTGCTTGCTCCCGGAGCTATTGAAACCGACTTTGGCGGTGGCAGCACGCGCGACAATCCACAGGTTAACGCCATGATCGCAGCCAATACGGCAATGGGACGTGCCGGGCTGCCCAATGATATTGGCGATGCCATTGCTGCGTTGATGACTGCGGAAAGCAACTGGATAACCGGTCAGCGGATTGAGGCTTCAGGCGGAATGATGCTGTAATCTAGCCGCTGCATCCTGCGTGCGTATTGCCGATAGGTACCCAAGCCGAACACCTGAGCTTTGCTGTCTGATAAGGAGAAGAAAATGTCTACTGCCACCGTCAAGGCCCTGCTGCAAGACACGCCTTACCGTGTGATGTTTACCGATGACCTCGGCAATAGCTGGGCGGCCGATGAACCCGAAGCGCTTGGTGGCGGTAATACGGCACCAACGCCGGATCGGCTGCTGCTGGCCAGCTTGGGTGCTTGCACCGCGATTACCTTGCAAATGGTGGCTACCCGCCGTCAACTCCCATTGCAGGGGGTTCAGGTTGAATTACAACTCAACCCGGACGGGAAGCCGGAAAACGGCAATATGATTACACGGCGGATCACGGTGCAGGGGGCGCTAAGTCCGGAGCAGCAAGCCCAGTTGCTGAAAGTGGCCAATAGCTGCCCGATACACAAGCTGCTGACCGGCGAGATACAAATTGCCACCGAGCTGGTGAATTGAGCAGGGTCGGTGAGCTTCCACCTGCCTGGCCTACCCAAGATGGAAATCGTGGCGGGATTTAAGGTTTGCTTAATCTTGTTGTGAGAGAGTAATGCGGATTGACTCTCAATCAAGAGGACAAGTCCATGATATCGAGTATAGGCAGTGCAACGTCTTATCAGGGTTATCAATCAGTCAGCAGGGCAGCAAGCCAAGCTACGCAGCGTGTCACTGATCGTGATGGTGACAACGACAACAGCAAGGCCAATGAAGTTGAGCAGAAAGCCACACCGGCGTCGGGTACTATCGGGACAAGAATAGACACGTCTGCCTGAGCATCAAATAATAAGCAGCGCGTCACCTTCGCGCACAGCCCACTGTCATGGTGGGCTTTTTCACGTTCAAGCCTTGTCGGCCGCAGCAAGGCTGCCGCATGGGGATGGGATTCAGGATATTCAGCAATAAAGCAGTCAGCCAAGATGGGCTGCTGCGCATTGATCTTGCTTGGGAATGGGACAATGGCCTGCCAGCGTGGCTTTCAGCGCAGCAATGGCCCGGCCTTGATCACGGCCTGGGTTCGACTGTTGACTTCCAGTTTGCGCAGAATGGCTGAAACATGTGCCTTGACCGTGCTTTCCGCAATGTTCAGCTCATGGGCGACAATCTTGTTGGGCTTGCCTGCCACAATGGCTTCCAGTACACAACGTTCTTGTCGGGTAAGGCTGGCAATGTGGCTGCGCATGGCCTGTTGTTCGGCGGATAAGGGCAGCGGTGTGGGGCTGTTGGTGTCGTGACCGGCAAGTTGCGCTGGCTGGTAGATTTCTCCATCTTCGGCAATACGGCGTACCGCATCGGCCATTTGCTTGCGCGGGGTGGATTTGGGAATAAAACCGCATACGCCCAGTTGCAGCGCGGCGGCGACCACTTCGCTGCGCTCGTCGGCGGAAACCACCACCAGCGGAACTACCGGTGCGGCTTGCCGTAGCAGGGCAATGCCGCTGAGACCATGCATGCCGGGCATGTTGAGGTCCAGCAAAGCCAGTTCCAGCGAGTCGTCATTGATGGCGGCCTGTACCTCCTCCAGCGAAGTGCATTCAACCAGACGAATATCTCGCCCGAATGCTTCCAGCACCACGTCCTTCAGTGCTTCACGGAATAGCGGATGATCATCGGCAATCAATACACTCATGTCCATCTTGAATTGGCCTCGCAAAAGTGGCTGCCCGGAGCTGACAGCGTCCAAGACTATAGCCTGAAACCGCAGCGGCTGGCAGCATGCGCGTGACATGCGGCACCCAAAACATGGCTGCACATCATTATCTTGTTGATGCTGTTGGCCGCTGCTGCAAATGCAGCGCTAGAATGCAATGAGCCGGTCCGGGCAAGCCCGACAAGGCCGGATGGATTTTGCCGCACAACATAAAGTACGAGCCGGTGCAGATCAGTCAATAAAACCGGCCAACTCACAAGAATAGCTGCCCCTGCAACGCCGGGCAGCAAGGTGGAGACAAGATGGAGAAACCCCTGGTATTGCTGGGCAGCACCCAGCAGCAGGACCCGTCGCAGGCAGCCGCCGAGCTGTTTGCCCAGTTGTATCAGCCAGCGCTGTCCCTGGTGCTGCTGTTCATTTCCCCGGCTTATGATCTGGCCCGGCTGGCACCTGCCTTGCAGCAGTATTTTGGCACTGCGCTGGTGGTGGGCTGCACTACGGCTGGTGAAATTGGCTGCCATGGTTATCAGCAAGGCAGCATCAGCGGCGTCAGCTTTGCCGCGCCGGATTTCTTTGCCGTGGCCTCCCGGCTGGACGATCTGCACGCTTTCGAGCTGGCCGATGCATTTGAAGCGGTGATGACGGCCAGGCACGAGCTGGCGCGTAATAGCGGCAAGGCAATCGATCACAACAGCTTTGCGCTGATGCTGATAGACGGTCTGGCCGCCTGCGAGGAGCGCGTAGCCAGCCGCTTGTCATCTGCATTGGGGCATATCCCGCTGCTGGGTGGCTCTGCCGGTGACAATATGCGCTTTGAAAACACCGCCGTATTGCTGGATGGCCGGTTTCACAATCAGGCGGCAGTCTTTGTCATGGTGGCCAGCCGCCATCCCTTTGAAATGTTCAAGTCTGAGCATGCCGCCCGTAGCGGTGAGCGCATGGTGATTACCGAGGCGGATGTGGATAGCCGGCTGGTGACGGAAATCAACGCCGAGCCGGCTGCGGTGGAATATTGCCGCACCCTGGGCTTGGACCCGGATCAGCTGGATGCCAATACCTTTGCCGCGCATCCCTTGGTGCTGCAGGTAGGGGGCGTACCGTATGTGCGCTCCATCCAGCGTGTCAATCACGACTTGTCGCTGTCCTTTTTCTGCAGTGTGGACGAGGGGGTGGTGCTGTCTGGCACCCAGGCGCAGGACTTGGTGGCCAGCCTGGATCAGACTTTTGCGCGGGTACGCAAGCAGTTGGGCCCCTTGCAGGTGGTGCTGGGTTGTGACTGTGTGCTGCGTCGCATCATGATCAGCAATACGGATGCACAAAGCCGGCTCTCCAGCTTGCTGGTGCAAAACCGGGTTGTCGGCTTCAACACCTATGGCGAGCAGTTTAATGCCATGCATGTGAACCAGACCTTCACCGGCATTGCCATCGGTTATGCCACTGATTACGCAGGATAATTCCGGGGATAAGCATGGATTTGGCTGCTGACATCAATCTTGCCGACAAGCCCGCGCTGCTGCAGTACATTGCCCAGCTGGAAAAGGACAATGCCAAGCTGCGCAAAATCAACAATGCGCTGATCTACCGCGTGGAAAGCGGCATGGCGGACAATGGTAATTCCTTTACCATTTTCCAGGTGTCGGCTGAACTGGAAAAACGCATCCAGGAGCGTACCCACGCACTGGAACGCGCCATCAACGACCTGAAAACCAGCAATATCGCCTTGGAAGAGGCCCGGCTGGCAGCCGAGCAAGCCAATAACCGGCTGGGTGTGGCGGTGGATACCATTGCTGACGGCTTTGCGCAGTGGGACCAGCACGATAGGCTGGTGCGCTTCAACCAGCGCTTTGTCGATCTGCAACCGGCGCTGCGCCGCCATGTGCATACCGGCATGTATTTTTCTGAATATCTGGATCATCTGGCGGATTCAGGCAGCGCGCTGGAAGCACTGGGCCGAGCGGAACCCTGGCGTGCGCAACGCAGCACGCTGCATCAGGATTGCACGGGCAGTTATCTGGAACCGCTGAGTGACGGGCGCTGCTTGCGGGTCAGTGAGCGGGCAACGGCCGACGGCGGGCGCGTAGCCATTTATACCGACATTACTGAAATCAAGCGTCAGGAGCAGTTGCTGCGCCTGCAAGACCAGGCCGCACACCGTCAGTTGCTGGAGGCCACGGTCAACAGCCTGCGGCAGGGCATTGCCGTATTCGATCAGCACTCCCGGCTGTTGGCATGGAATCACCGCTTTTGTGAACTGGCTGGCTTAGCACCGGCAGCGCTGTGCATCGGCGAGGCGCTGCCGGTTGATGCGGAAATTCCGCTGCTATGCCCGGTGAATGGCAGTTACGAAGTGGAAACCGGCCACGGTCTTGTGCTGGAGATTGAATCCTGCCCCATGCCCAATGCCGGTTTTGTGATTACCTGCAGTGATGTCACGGCCCGCAAGCATGATGAGCGTGCGCTGCGCGAGAGCGAGTCCAAGCTCAGGCTGATTACCGACGCACTACCGGCGCTGATTTCCTATGTCGACAAAGACCAGGTCTACCGTTTCACCAACAAAGGCTATGAAGACTGGTTTGGCAAGCCGGTGCACGAAATCAACGGCCATACCCTGCGCGATGTGCTGGGACCGGCCCTGTATGATCCGCGCCGCCATTTTGTCGAGCAGGCGTTGGCGGGCATCTCATCCGTATTCGAACTTAAAATGCCCGCCCCCAAGCGTTCGGTGGAATATGCACAGGCGGCCTTCATTCCCCATATTGGCGAAGATGGCGCGGTGCATGGTTTTTATGCGCTGATCCAGGACATCACCCAAACCCGCCGCGCCGAGCAGGTGTTGCAGCGGGCCAAGGAAGAGCTGGAACAAAGCGTGACGGCACGCACTGTCGAACTGCGCCAGGCCAATACCCAGTTGCGAGAGGCCATTGTGGCGGCAGAAGAGGCCAATCGCAGCAAAACCCGCTTTTTTGCCGCCGCCAGCCACGATCTGTTGCAGCCGCTGAATGCGGCGCGGCTGTTTGTTGCCAGCCTGGCCGAGCGCGAAACCGCCGGTGACGGCATGCGGCTGGCACAGCATGCTGCCAGCTCGCTGGAGGCGGTGGATGATTTGATCAATACCCTGCTGGAGCTATCCCGCATCGATGCCGGTGCGCTGCAGGTGGAGCACCGTCACTTTCAGCTGGACCAACTGCTGCGTCAGATCAGCATCGAGTTCAGTCCCTTGCTGGCCGAGCGCGGATTAAGCCTGCGTTGCCATCCCTTGCCGGTGGTGGTGCATACCGACTGGGTGCTGCTGGGACGCATTTTGCGTAATTTCCTCAGCAATGCTCTGCGCTATAGCGAGCAGGGCCGCGTGCTGCTGGGGGCGCGGCGCACTGCAGAAGGGGTACTGGTTGGCGTGTGGGATCAGGGGCAGGGCATTCCCGCTGGCAAGCTGTCCTTGGTCTTCGAGGAGTTCCAGCGCTTGTCCGAGCACAGTGCCATGTGTAGCAAGGGCCTGGGGCTAGGGCTGGCCATCGTCAAGCGGCTGGCTGGCCGATTGCAACACCGGCTGGTGGTGCGTTCACATTATGGTCGTGGCTCTTTCTTCGGCATTGTGCTGCCTTATGGCCAGGCCGAATCCGTCAGCGTCATGCCGCGCCAGCAGGAGCGGGTGGCGGTATCCGGCCTGTCAGAGCTGCAAGGCTTGTCGGTGCTGCTGATTGATAATGAACCCGCCATTCTGGCTGGCATGAGCACCTTGCTATCCGGCTGGGGGTGTTTGCCACTGATTGCCCGTGGCCGGGAAGAGGCGCTGGCCTTGCTGGCACAGCTAAGCCGCCCGCCGGATGTGATTCTGGCCGATTACCATCTGGACCAGGACGAGCGCGGGCCGCAGGTGATTCGTGCGCTGTATCAGCAACTGCAGCAAAGGATTCCGGCCGCCATCATCACGGCAGACCGTACACCGGAAGTTGCCGCTGAAATTGCTGCCGGCGACTGGGCCATGCTGACCAAGCCGGTACGTCCGGCCAAGCTGCGCGCACTCATCGGCCATCTGGGCCGATTGGCGCAGCCTGCCGGCTGCTGAACATGCTGACAGGCTTGCTGCCACTTTTCTAAGACCAAAGTCGAATAGAGGAATACAGGGCGATTTCGCACAATGACATGGCAGCCGGAAGTAAACCCCGGCGCTCCGATTCTAATAGCCAGGAGGCAACGTCATGTATCAGCAAGCGCTCGCAGCACTCAGCAAGAAACTCCCGCTGAAATCCCGTTACGACAACTTCATCGGCGGCCGTTGGGTGGCACCAGTACAGGGCCAGTACTTCACCAACATCAGCCCGATCGATGGCAAACCGCTGTGTGACATTGCCCGCTCCACCGCTGCCGATATCGAGCTGGCCCTGGATGCCGCCCACGCCGCAGCCGACCGCTGGGGCCGCACCGCACCGGCCGTGCGCGCCAATGTATTGCTGAAGATTGCCGATCGTCTGGAAGAGTACCTGCCGTTCCTGGCACTGGTGGAAACCCTGGACAACGGCAAGCCCATCCGCGAAACCAATGCCGCTGACCTGCCGCTGGCCGTAGACCACTTCCGTTACTTCGCCTCCTGCCTGCGGGCGCAGGAAGGCTCGCTGTCCGAGCTGGACGAAGACACTGTGGCTTACCATTTCCACGAACCGCTGGGCATAGTCGGTCAGATCATTCCGTGGAACTTCCCGCTGCTGATGGCCGCCTGGAAGCTGGCCCCGGCACTGGCCGCCGGCAACTGCATCGTGCTCAAGCCAGCCGAACAAACCCCGATGGCCATTCTGGTGCTGATGGAAGTGATTGCCGACCTGCTGCCGGACGGTGTGCTCAATGTGGTGAACGGGTTTGGTGTGGAAGCCGGCAAGCCGCTGGCCACCAACCCGCGCATTGCCAAAGTGGCCTTTACCGGCGAAACCGGCACTGGTCGTCTGATCATGCAGTACGCTGCCGAAAACATCATCCCGGTTACGCTGGAGCTGGGTGGCAAGTCGCCCAATATCTTCTTTGAAGACGTGATGCGCGAAGACGACGACTTCTTCGACAAGGCGCTGGAAGGCTTTGCCATGTTTGCCCTGAACCAGGGTGAAGTCTGCACCTGCCCGTCGCGCGTGCTGGTACAGGAATCCATCTACGATGCCTTCATGGAGCGCGCCGTCGCCCGCGTCAAGGCCATCAAGCAGGGTAACCCGCTGGATATGTCCACCATGATCGGTGCCCAGGCTTCGCGTGAGCAGCTGGACAAGATCCTGTCCTATATCGATATTGGCCGTGCCGAAGGTGCGCAGATTCTGACTGGCGGTGGTCAGGCACATTTGGGTGGCGCACTGGCCGAAGGCTTCTACGTGCAGCCCACCATTCTGGCGGGCCACAACCAGATGCGTGTCTTCCAGGAGGAAATCTTTGGACCGGTGGTTGCCGTCACCACCTTCAAGGACAAGGAAGAGGCCCTGCGCATTGCCAATGACAGCGCCTTTGGCCTGGGGGCCGGGGTGTGGACTCGCGACGGCAATACCGCCTACCGCATGGGCCGCGAAATCAAGGCTGGCCGCGTCTGGACCAACTGCTACCACCTCTACCCGGCACACGCTGCCTTTGGTGGTTACAAGAAGTCCGGTATCGGTCGTGAAACCCACAAAATGATGCTGGATCACTACCAGCAAACCAAAAACCTGCTGGTGAGCTACAGCCCGAAAGCCCTGGGCTTCTTCTAAGCGGCAAGGTCAATCCGGTTTCCGACGGTGTGGTGCAGCGCACTGCACTGTCGGCTTCCTGATTGCCTTTTATTTCACAGCCACGGCCTGAATGGCCGTGACTGTTTGTAAGCAGCGGTCCTCCTTGGGGGTGGCGCGAGCCGCTCTCGCTTTGGCGCCGCCGGTGTCTCGCAAAGGAATGACATGATTTCCCGCGTCAACATGACCGAGCGTGCTGCGGAACTATTGTCGGTGTTGTGCCAGCGTCATGGTTCCTTGCTGTTCCACCAGTCTGGTGGATGTTGTGACGGCAGCGCGCCACTATGCTTTACCCAGCAGGAATTCCGTGTTGGCGATCATGACATTCTGCTGGGAGAAATCGGCGGCTGCCCTTTTTACATCAGCGAATTTTTGTATGGTTATTGGCAAAACTGCCAACTAACCATTGATGCCCAGCCAGGGCGCAGCAGCGGGTTTTCGCTGGAGGCGACAGAAGGCATGCGCTTTGTTACCCTGTCGCGGCTGTTTACCGAACAGGAACTGGCCATGCTGGTGCCGCCACCTGCGGCCACGGCCTAAACTGCCAGGCCAGCCATGAAAAAACCCCGGGAAGCCGGGGTTTTCTGTTTTCAGGCCAGTGCAGGGGAGAGCCGGTGTTATCGCCCGGTATTCTGGATAATCTGCACCAGGGCCGCCGTTTCAGGAAGCATCCAGATAGTCGTAACCAGCCCAGTCCAGCGCATAGCCGTGTCCCTGCTGCTTCAGGTTGATCGGCTTAAGCAGGCCATGCTGCTGCATGTAATGCAGGTGCGCCTGGATGGTGGACGCGTTGAATTCGTCCCCTGTTTCACGCTGGATAGCTGCCATGATCTGGCGTTCATCCAGATATTGCACCTGCTTGGTGCGCAGAATGCGTAATATTCTGAAAACCAATAATTCGTTACGAGGCATTGGGCTATATCGTGTTGCAGCGATCTTTCAGTTATCTGACATTTTTATTGCGTTCGTCAAGAAGTATGACGGAAGTGTTTCATTCAGGAGTAATCAATGGTGTTGGAGCGTCCCGACTCCCCATGTATCGCACGTTGCACGACGGCGGTAGGTGACAATGTCTGCCGTGGTTGTGCCCGCAGTTTTGCCGAGATTTCCAACTGGTGCTTCATGGCAGGCCCGGAGCGCGAACAGGTGTGGCAACGGCTGCCGCTACGCCAGCCCCTGCTGGATATTGCCGAGCGCTTGGGTACCTTGCTCGACCTGCAAGAGATGGATGGCATCGAATGGGGTGTCGTACGGCTGGAGGGCAGGGTGATCCTGCTGCGTCTGCTGAATGGACAACTGCAGCTGCGCTTGCCCGATGGCCGAAGCTTGCCGCTGGCCATGGAGCAGGGGCTCGATGGGGTGGAGGCGCAACTGCGCCAATATATTGCGTTAGCAAATTAGTATTACAGAGAGGACTAAAGTATGGCGCAAGACAGCTCGCTGCCAGAATTTTGGGATCAGCGCTATCAGCAGGGGGTAACACCCTGGGAAGGCGCCAGCCCGGATGAGCAGATGCACCGTTTCATTGCCAGCCTGCCAGTAGCCAGCAAGGTTCTTCTGCCTGGCTGCGGTAGTGCCAGCGACCTGCCCTGGTTGGTAAAGGCCGGCATGCAAGTGGATGCTATCGACTTCAGTCTTGAGGCCATCCAGCGCGCGGCGCTTGCCTTGCAAGACACGCCAGCCCGCTTATGGCAGGCAGATTTCTTTGCCCTGTCTGCCCCGCAGGCTTATGACGTCATTTTTGAACGTGCTTTTCTCTGTGCCTTGCCGCCAGCCCGCTGGGATGACTATACCCAGAAAATGAGTCAGCTCATTCGTCCTGATGGTTACCTGGCGGGGGTGTTTTTTCTGGCGGAGAAGCCGAAGGGACCGCCGTTTGGCACCAGTCTGCAGGCGCTGCAGCAGCTTTTCTCCGGATACTTTGCCTTGCGGACGTGCCAGGTCGTTCACACCACCATTCCCGTATTTGCCGGTCAGGAGTTCTGGATGGTGTGGCAGCGTCTACCTGGGGAAGCGAGTGGTGGGGAGTTGTGATTCTTTAGTTTCTTTGTTAACAGTTTTTCTTTTTTATGACTTTGATGATAATAATTCTTGATAGCAATCAGTTTTATCCTAAATTTGAGTAGTCTTTTCACAAAATTCAGGTAAAAATGTAGCGCCCGCTTTAAACATATAACAAGTAATACCAGCAGGTCGTAAGGAGAGAGCATGGAGTGGTTCTGGCGCATTTATACCCTGGTTGAGAAGAAGATTTTCTACACCCTTACCAGAAAATTGTGCAGTTTCTTTTTTTTGAGCCTGTTCCAGCTCTTCATGCTGGTATATGTCTATCTGGTATTGACGGATATTCGCGGCCAGCTCAATGGTTCTGGCATGAGCGCGGCAACGCTGGAAAGTATTCGCAGCAGCATAGACGGGGCGATCTTCTGGTCGACAGGCTTGTGGTTGGCTGGTTTTGTGTTTGTTTGCTTTATGGTCTGGTACTTACGCTACCTGATCGTACGACCCTTAAAGATGATTATTGGCATCTTCAATGAAATCGGGGCGGGCGAGGGGGATTTGTCGCGTGATATTCCGACCATCACGCATGATGAAATTCGTGAGGTTTCGGTTTCCTATAACCGTTTTCAGTTGAAAATGCGTGAAATCATCAGCAATGTGCGCCTGATGACGGTGCGTATTGCCATGGACTCGGCGCGTACCCGCAAGAATGTCAGCGAATCGCTAAGCAGTGCGGTACGGCAGGATGAATTTGCTACCCGGGTACGGGCTGCCAGCGATCAGACAACCAGCGGCATCAACCAGGTAACCGGCCAGACCCAGTCCATTTCGTCTTCCACCTTGTCCAATCTGGATGTCGCGCGCGAGTCATACGACGAGCTGAAAACCGTTGCGGATCGCATCTTCGACATCAGCCAGAAAGTGGGCCATTTCAATCAGACCGTCGAAGATCTGAGCCAGCGTTCGGCCAGCATCAAGACGATTGTTGATCTCATCAAGGATATTTCGGACCAGACTAATCTGCTGGCACTAAATGCAGCCATCGAGGCAGCGCGAGCCGGGGAAACCGGACGCGGTTTTGCCGTGGTGGCAGATGAAGTGCGCAAGCTGGCAGAAAAGGTGAAAAAGGCAACCGACGAAATTTCCAGCAATATCGACGGCATGCTGGGCCTGGTGTCCGACACCCAGGTGGAAACCAACGAAATTACCGCAGGCACCCACCAGGCAAGAGAAGTGGTTTCTCGTGCATCGCAGCATTTTGGTCGCATGATGGGCGATTTTGAAACCACCGCCAGCAGCCTGACCCAAATTGCCGGCACCATGGAGGACTTTGCCGAGACCAACCGGCAGGTCAATCGTCACGTTTCCGAAATTCATGGGCTTGGTCAGCAGGTTACCGAGCGCCTGAATCATACTGAACAAGTGGCTGATGAGCTGTCTGGCGTGGCCGAGCAGGTTCAGGAAATGGTTTCCCGCTTTATTATCGGAGAGGGTGAATTTGACCGCATGATCGGCCTGGCACGTCATCTGCGCGATCATTTGCAGGGCGTGCTGCAACAGCAATTGCAAGGCGGTGCCGATATCTTTGACAGGCGCTATCAGGCAATTCCCGGCAGCAAGCCAACCAAATACCATACTGCTTATGACGAGAAGCTGGCTGGGCTGGTGCAGCCGCATTACGACGGGCTCGTGCGAGATGTCGTAGGCGGTCGTTTTTGTCTATTGGTGGATACCAATGGCTACGCCCCAACCCACAATAGCTGGTATAGCCAACCCCTGAGCGGCGATGAAGAGAAAGATCTGGTAAACAGTCGCGACAAGCGCATGTTTGCTGATCCGGCCGGGCTGAAATCAGCACGCAATACCGAGCCTTTTCTGCTGCATACCTATATGCGGGATACCGGTGAGATTCTTTCCGAACTGACATTGCCGGTATTTGTGGATGGCCGCCATTGGGGAGCGTTGCGACTGGGTTTTGATCCCAGCAGCCTGCTGGAGGCCGCTGGTCTGGAAAACAAGACCACGCGCTAAATTACCAGCCCGCATGAAAAAAGAGGCCCTCGGGCCTCTTTTTATTTGTCTGCCTGCAGCAGCGTTCAGTCCAGCTGCGAGGTGCAGCAGGGGCAGCGGCTGGCCTTGAGCGGCACACTGGACAGGCAGTAAGGACATTCCTTGGTCGCTGGAGCAGGGGCAGCTTCCGCCGGGGCTTCCCGCTTCAGTCTGTTGATGGCTTTTACCAGCATGAAAATGGCAAAGGCAACAATGGTAAAGCTCACCAGCGAATTGATGAACAGACCAATATTCATTGTCACCGCACCCGCCTGTTTGGCGGCTGCAACCGAAGCGTAAGGTCCAGCCTGTTTGACGCCTTCTTTCAGGACCAGAAACAGGTTGGCAAAGTCGACATTGCCTACCAGCAGGCCAATAGGAGGCATGATGACATCATCTACCAGCGATTTGACGATGGAGCCGAAGGCACCGCCAATGACCACACCGACGGCCAGGTCGATTACATTGCCTTTGACAGCAAATTCCTTGAATTCTTTCAGAATGGACATGGCTGATCCTTTGAGTTTTATTTAATACTGTGTTAATCAAACTCTAGTTTAGCATGAATATGCTGATATGTTGCTCAGCGCATTCTTGGGTATCAATGCAAAGCTTGTCAAAAAAGAAGAGGGGGAAATCAGGCAGGTAGGCGGCAGGGATAACACGTGCAAAACAAAAAACCGCCCTGTTAGGACGGTTCATTGTAATCAGAATTGGCTCCCCGAGCAGGGCTCGAACCTGCGACCTGCGGATTAACAGTCCGTCGCT